>JANYAW010000174.1 GCA_025361105.1 Rhodocyclaceae bacterium
CCGAGTAGGTGGTGGCGTACCAGATTCGGGTCAGGCCGGTGCGTCCCTTTTGTGGATTCACCGCGTCGGCGGATGATAAATCTGCGGCTGACAACGGCGGCTTGGACGACATGAATGAATCTCCGAAAAAAAAGCAATACAGCTTTGCATAATAAGCCGCAGAGCAAATAAGATAGAGTTCGCTGCTTGAGTTTCACAGTCGCATGCAATCTCACGCTCCCTTTGTTCTCCAACGGACTCCATCATGCCCACTCAAGCCGGAAAAGCTACCCGCTTCCATGCGCTGCACACACGCGACACATCTTTCATCATGCCGAATCCGTGGGACATCGGCACAGCGCGTTTGCTCGCCGATATGGACTTTGAAGCGCTCGCCACTACCAGCGCGGGTTACGCGTTTTCGCGCGGCCTGGCCGACAATTGTGTTGGTCGCGAACAAGTAATTTTGCATGTCGCCGAGATTGCCAATGCCACCGATTTGCCGGTCAATGCCGATCTTGAAAATGGCTTTGGCGACAGGCCGGAAACCGTCGCCGAAACCATACGAATGGCGGCGCAAGCCGGTGCGGTGGGTGGCTCGATAGAAGATTCGACCAACCGCGCGGGCGACCCGATTTATGCACACGAGCTCGCCGTTGAGCGAATACGAGCCGCAGTTGAAGCAGCGCGTGGGCTGGCTTTCAAATTCACACTCACCGCCCGTTGCGAAAATTATTTCCTCGGCAAGCCTGATTTGGCCGATACCATCAAGCGCCTGCAAGCCTATCAAGAAGCCGGAGCCGATGTGTTATTTGCGCCTGGCCTGAAAACCCGCGACGACCTCGAAGTGCTGATGCGCTCGGTCGACCGTCCGGTCAATGTGATGATGGCGATACAAGGCAGCACCTTGGGGCAAAAAGAACTCGGTGCGATGGGTGTCAAGCGAATCAGTGTGGGCGCATCTTTGGCGCTGGCCGCGCTAGGCGCGTTCAATCGTGCGGCGCAAGAACTCAAAGATCATGGGACATTTGAATACGTCAACACGGGCGCAGTGGGCCGCGAGATGAATCAGATTTTCCGGCGTTTGAATTCGCAGTAGGAAGTCAGTTCAACGGCATGTCATCACACGCGACGACGCAAAGCGCGTATTTTGCGCAACCGTCTTGTCGCTGGTAGCTTTTTATTTTGCTTTTGTTTCATCATCACCAACTGACGGTTTACGGTTCACATCCTCGGCGCTACGTAGCAGGTAACTGGTCAGCCAGCTTGATGCAGCACACAAGGCCCAGAATGCGAAGAAACCGATGGAATAAGTTGCCAATGGCGAGTAGGTGACCGGATGTCCAAATAGGTAAAGTTCTTGTGGGTTAATGACGGTAAAAAACAAGCCTTCGGCAATGCCGCCGACCAAAAATGCGGGCCACAACACGACAGAAATATCTCGTATCAAAATATCTCGCATGCTCACTCCTTTTGCTGTCGTTCGGCTTGGCTTGAATACCCAATCACGATTGCACCTGCGCTGGGCAATATGACGTTGCCCATCAGTCGCCACGATTGCGCTTCGTCGCTAATCAATACCAGCCAATGCCCGGCTGCGGGAAGCTGGAAGGCCGCACTGTAACCCCCATCGGTCAACGTCATGGTGCGTGTTTGATCAAGCCCCGCCCGCGTCGGGTGCGAGACAGTCACCACCAATTTTGTCGGCAACGCAAAATTCGTATCGCGCGCACTCAATCCGATTCGCATGCGCTCGGCATCAATATTGATGCGCGCCGTCACACCGAACTTTTGTGCCAATTCACTTTGGCTAATGGTTTGATTCACCGACAGTCCGCGCTTGTAGTAGTCCTCAGTGACCAAACCGTCACTGCTGACCACCGCCAGATAGGCAGTGAACAATCCGGCCACGATGACGACAAACGGTCCGCTCATCAAGGCCCACGGCCACGGTTCGCGATACCACGGACCGGCATCTGTGGCACGCACATTTGAACGCAAATTCACTGTATTCATGGTGTCCTCATGGCTGTATGAAACTCGCTTTTTCGTGCACTTTAATGCGCTCTTCGGCGAGTGATTTGACATCGAAATAAATGACTTGTGCGCCGTGTTTCCCATCGACAGGTGCACGTACTCGCAACGTGGTCGACTGTGCGGATGTGGCTGGCACTTCAATGATGCGCTCGCCAAGCAAATCAATACCTGCCAGGCCACTGACGCTTATCGCATAACGACGGGTGGTTTCCGAAACATTCATCACATGCAGTCGATATACGTTTTCAACCAGACCACCTTCGACTTCGCGCGCCAAAGAGGCACGGTCACGGCTCACGTCAACGCGCAGTTCTGGTTTGCTGGCCAAGCCCCAAATAAACGCCAAACTTACCGATACCAACAATGCGCTGTAAATCAAAATACGTGGCCGAATGACATGCTTGACGATGTCGTTAAGTTGCCAATGCTTTGCCAGCGCATTCTGTGTCGAATAGCGAATCAAGCCTTTCGGATATTCCATTTTTTCCATCACTTGATCACATGCATCAATGCACGCGCCGCAGCCGATACACTCGTATTGCAAACCATTGCGGATGTCGATGCCGGTCGGACAAACTTGCACGCAAATGCTGCAATCGACGCAATCGCCCATGCCGGTGGCGTGCGCGATATCACGGGTGACGAGACCTTTTTTGCGCCCACCGCGTGCTTCGCCGCGCTCGGTATCGTAAGTGATGACCAAGGTGTCGGCATCGAACATCACGCTTTGGAACCGCGCATAGGGACACATGTATTTGCATACTTGTTCGCGCATTACACCGGCTCCCATGTAAGTCGAGCCGCCATAGAACAATATCCAGAATAGCTCCCACGGCCCGACATGCCAAGTCAATACGCTGTCGACCAACTCGCTCATCGGCGAAAAATAACCAACGAAGGTAAATCCAGTCCAAAGTGAAATGGCCGCCCAAGTGAAATATTTGGCAAATCGTCGTGTGGCGTTTTCAGCTGTCCAGCGTGCGGTATCACGGCGCATACGTTGCGCGCGATCGCCTTGGAAAAACTTTTCGACCCACAAGAATATTTCCGTGTAGACCGTTTGCGGGCATGCGTAGCCGCACCACAAACGCCCGGCTACGGCGGTGAACAAAAATAACGAGAAGGCGGAAATGATTAACAGCACGGCCAGAAAAAATACATCTTGCGGCCACAGCACCAAACCAAAGATATAAAACTTTCGTTCGACCAAATGGAATAGCACCGCCTGCCGCCCGTTCCACGGCATCCAGCACAAGCCGTAGTAGAGAATCTGCGTGAACCAAACCAAGGCCCAACGCCAATTTGCGAACGTGCCGGTGACAGCACGCGGGTAAACTTTCCGACGGACTTCGTAGAGGCTGTCTTCGACCACCTCGACGATGGGAATGACGCGTCGCGGTGCTGCGGTATCGCTCATAGTAACGCTGGCAACTATTTCCCCTTTGTTAAGGCTTGGCTGGCTCAGTTGGTGCTGGCGACACGCCGTTAGGTGTCGCCGCGTTACCAGACACGCTGTCAGCGCCACCCAAACTTACTATGTAGGCGGTCAGCAAATGCACTTTGGCTTCGCCGAGAAACTCGCCGAACGCGGGCATACGATTATTGCGACCCTTGGTGATGGTCTCGACGATGGAGGATTCCGCACTGCTGTACAGCCATGTACTGTCCGACAAATTCGGTGCAAGGCCAACGGTGCCTTTGCCCTCTGCGCCGTGACACGCCGCGCACGCTGTCGCGAATAATTCTTTGCCGCGCTTCGCTCGATTCGCATCGTTGGCAAGTCCCGACAGTGATCGCACATGGTTGGCCAGATCAGTGATTTGCTCACTGTTCAAATCGGGCTTCAACCCCTTGGCCGGCATCATTGCGTCGCGTCCGAGTGTGATGCTCTCTTTAATCTGCGCCGCAGTACCACCCCACAGCCAATCTTTGTCAGTCAAATTCGGAAAACCCTTGGCACCACGCGCATCTGACCCGTGGCACTGCGAGCAATAGGTCATGAATAAACGCTGACCCATTTCCTTGCCTTCCGCGCTGGCGGCGACGGCCTGAATATCCATCGCTCGATATTTCTCAAATATCGGGCCGTAGTCATGCTCCGCTTGTTGTTGTTCGGCCTGATATTCATTGACCGACGTCCATCCGTAGATGCCTTTGTACGAACCTAAACCGGGGTACATGGCGAGATAAACCAAGGAATAAATTACCGTGAGATAAAACAACCAACGCCACCAATTCGGTATCGGGTGGTTGTACTCTTCAAGCGTTTCGTCCCACACATGGCCCGTGGTTGCGTTATCGGTTGCGCTGCCATTTCCACTCGCCACCGATTTGGCCGTGCTCTGCCGCCACAGCAAAAGCACGCAAAACAAAATGCCAATCAGGCTGATTGCGGTGATGTAAATATTCCAAAACCCGCTGACAAAATCACTCATGAAAATTTCCTTTTTTCGGCCTCGCCGACTTCCTGTACGCTCACTGGCAAATCATCATCGAGCGGTATCCTTGCCGCTTCGTCATAGGTGGCTTTGCGCCGATCTGAATACGCCCACCAAACAATGCCAACAAACAAGGCCATCGTGAGTACGGTGAAACCTGCACGTAAGTCGTTGATGTCCATAGTGCCTCCTCGCCTAGCGCGTTTGTTTAAGCGCCGTGCCCATGCCTTGCAAATAAGCGATCAGCGCATCGAGTTCAGTCACGCCCTCCAGCGCTTTTCGGGCAATGGCGATTTCGTCATCGGTATAAGGCACGCCGACCGAACGTAAGGCGCGCATTTTCTCCTCGATGGAATCAGCATCTTTGATTGGGCGATCAAGAAACGCATACGCGGGCATATTCGATTCCGGTACTACGTCGCGCGGATTGATTAAATGCGTGCGATGCCACAAATCCGAGTAACGCCCGCCAACCCTTGCCAAATCAGGGCCAGTGCGTTTCGATCCCCATTGAAACGGATGGTCGTACACAAATTCGCCAGCCACCGAATAATGCCCGTAGCGTTCGGTCTCGGCGCGAAATGGGCGAATCATTTGCGAGTGACAGTTGTAGCAGCCTTCGCGAATGTAGATATCACGACCAGACAAGCGCACCGGATCGTAAGGTTTAACCAAACCGCTGGTGACCAGATCACTATCGACCGTAGTGGATTTTTGGAAGAACAAGGGAACAATTTCAACCAGACCTCCGAAGCTGACCGCGACGATGGTCAACACGATCAGCCAGCCGACATTTTTTTCGATAGTTTCATGCGTCAACATGTTGTGGAACTCCAGACAAAATTTCGATCAATGCGCGGTGGCCATCGTCGGTATCAACACTGGCGCGTTATAAGCGCGACCACCGACGATAGTTTTATAGCTGTTGTAGGCCATCAGTAACATGCCCGACAGGAATAACGTGCCACCCAGCAAGCGCACCATGTAGAACGGATAAGTCGCCTTCACCGACTCCACAAAGGCATAAGTCAGCGTGCCGTCGGTGTTGGTCGCGCGCCACATCAAGCCTTGCATCACACCCGCAATCCACATCGACGATATGTACAAAACCACACCGATTGTCGCCACCCAAAAATGAATATTCACCAGCCGCATCGAATGCATTTCTTGCTTGCCATACAGGCGCGGCAGCATGTAGTAAGTGCTGCCAATCGCAATCATCGCCACCCAGCCCAGCGCGCCGGAATGCACGTGCCCGATAGTCCAGTCGGTGTAATGCGACAGCGCGTTGACAGTTTTGATCGCCATCATCGGACCTTCAAAGGTCGACATCCCGTAGAACGACAGTGAAGTAATCATAAATTTCAAAATCGGGTCGTCGCGCAATTTATGCCAAGCGCCAGACATCGTCATCACCCCGTTAATCATGCCGCCCCAGCTTGGCGCCAGCAGGATTAACGAGAACACCATGCCCAAGGATTGCGTCCAATCCGGCAGCGCGGTGTAGTGCAAATGATGCGGGCCTGCCCACATGTAGGTGAAAATCAGTGCCCAAAAATGCACCACCGAAAGCCGATACGAATAAACCGGCCGACCCGCCTGTTTGGGCACAAAGTAATACATCATGCCGAGGAAGCCAGCCGTCAGAAAAAATCCGACTGCGTTGTGTCCATACCACCATTGCACCATCGCATCTTGCACGCCAGCATAGACCGAATAGGATTTCCAAATCGGTGACGAGAACACCGGCACCGCAGCGCTATTGACCAGATGCAGCACCGCGACGGTCAAAATAAACGAGCCGAAAAACCAATTGGCCACATAAATATGCGGCGTTTTGCGTTTCATCAGCGTACCGAAAAACACCACCGCATAAGACACCCAAACCAGCGTGATGAGAATATCAATCGGCCACTCCAGCTCGGCATATTCCTTACCTTGGGTCATGCCCATCGGCAAGGTGATTGCCGCCAAAACGATCACCAACTGCCAGCCCCAAAAGGTGAAGGCGGCAAGGCCCGGTGCAAAAAGTGGTGTATGGCAGGTACGCTGCACCGCGTAGTACGAAGTCGCAAACAGCGAGCAACCACCAAAGGCGAAAATCACTGCATTGGTATGCAAAGGACGCAAGCGCCCGTAGCTCAAATATTCACCTAGATTGAGTTCCGGCCAAATCAGTTGCGCGGCGATGATGACTCCAACCAACATCCCGACAATGCCCCAGACCACGGTCATCACAGTGAACTGACGCACAACTTGGTAGTTATATGTCGCTTGCACTTGCATATTCATCTCTCCTAAAAACCTTGTGGCGATGATAGAAAAATTATCCCCCGCGCCGCTTGATCTAGGTCAACTGCGGCCCATCAATGACGATGAAACGAGACTAATTTTCTTCGCCCTCACACGACCAACTGTTCTTTGATCCAAATCAATAAATATTGACGGTGAATGATTAGCATCGCTCGCTTCCAGGTTTAAACATTTTGTTAACATTTTGAAAGGAAGCATGATGAAAGTCGTTAAATTTGCGCTTGCTACGGCAATCGCTCTAGGTTCAACCGCCATCTTGGCACAGCAAAGCGATGGTAACTGGATGATGCGTGTCCGTGCCGTACATATCGATACGGCCAATAAGTCTGATGCCATTGGTGCGGCGGCGATTCCTAGCGATGGACTGCACGTCAGCAACAAAACAATACCAGAAGTTGATTTCACTTATTTCTTCAACAAAAATCTGGCGGCCGAGTTGATTCTCACTTATCCGCAGCGCCATGATGTCAACATCACCGCCAGCGCCGCCGGGCCGTTCAAGGCCGGCACCTTCAAGCATCTGCCGCCCACGCTGACACTGCAATATCACTTCGCGCCTGACGCACAGCTTCGTCCTTACGTTGGCGCGGGCATCAATTACACACGGATATCAAATGTCGATCTGGGTCCCTTGGATGCTGTCACGCGAACGCTCGCTGGAGGGAATACCGGCAGCAATCAACTCGACAAAAACAGTTGGGGCGGTGCATTGCAGGCTGGCTTTGACATTAAAGTCGGCAGCAATGCTTACATCAATTTCGACATCAAAAAAGTCTATATTCAGACCGACTTGAGCAATACGGTGTTTGGCAAACTCAGCACCGTGAAAGTCGATCCGGTCTTGATCGGTGTGGGTTACGGCTTCAAGTTCTGATTGCTAGTCGAAGACATCAACTAAACCGTCATTCCCGATTCGTGGGAATGACGACTCTCTCAACGTTCACCAGATTTCTTAGTCTCAGCTTCCACAGGCGGGCGATCATCGTCCATCACCACGCTATGCCCGGGTCCATCGAGATCTTCAAACTGGCCACTCTTTAGCGACCACCAAAAGATCACCGCAATCACGAAAACCAAAACCAGTGACAGCGGTATCAGCAAATAGAGAATGTCCATTAGCGCTTGCCTCCTTGCAAACGCAGCGCGTTGAGCACGACGAGCAATGAACTCGATGACATGCCGATGCCCGCCATCCACGGCGTAACCCAGCCGACCACGGCGAGTGGAATCGCCAGAAAGTTGTAGGCGAAAGACCACGCCAAATTTTGCCGCACGATACGCATCGTGCGCTGTGCCAGCAGCACCGCATCGGTGATTGCCAGCAAGCGACTGCCGAGCAATACGATGTCGCAACTGGTGCGTGCCAAATCGGCTCCGCCACTCATCGCCATCGACACCTGCGCTTGCGCCAACACCGGCGCGTCATTGACACCGTCACCGATCATGCACACCACCTCGCCCTTGTCTTGCAAGACTTTGACCGCTGCCAACTTGTCCTGCGGCAACATATTGCCGCGTGCATCTTGAATGCCAAGTTGCTCACCAACTTGTGCGGCGACGGTAGGTGAATCACCGCTGAAAATCGACACGCTGAGTCCCATTTTTTTCAGCGACGCAACGGTTTGTGCAGCATCAGCACGAACCGTATCACGCAACGCAAACGCCGCGACATATCCGCTGGCATTGCCAAGATATAACGGCGTGTCCGTATTGGCGGTGCCACTGAACGGCGTGTCACCAGCACCAACTGGCGAAATACTTTGCACCGGTAAGGCAAGCTTATGCAAGGCACCGACAAATTCCACTCGCCCCAAACGCCACCTCACACCGTCGATTTCACCTGCCACACCTTCGCCGGATATTGCTTTTGCATCGGAGACAATCAAGCTCAAATCATCATCGGCTTGCAAGGCTCGTGCAATCGGATGCTTAGACCCACGTTCCAGCGCTGCTGCGATTTTTCGCGCCTGCGGTTCGTCACCCCTCCATACAATCACTTCACTTAGCGCCATCCGTCCTTCAGTCAAAGTACCGGTTTTATCAAACACAAAATGCGTCGCCCGTGCCAGCGCTTCGATGGCGTGCCCGCGTGTCACCAACACGCCGCGCGCGGCCATCGCGCCGGTCGCCACGGTGAGCGCAGCGGGAGTCGCCAACGATAGCGCACACGGACAACTCACCACCAACACTGCGACAAAAATCCACAGCGCGCGCGCCGGTTCCAGCCACCACCAAAACATGCCGCTGGCAATCGCGAGCAGCAGCAAAGCCAGCACAAAACGTCCGGCGATTCGATCGGCCAACAACACCACCTTGGGCTTTTCCGTTGCCGCACGTTCCATCAAACGCGTAATCGCCGCCAGTCGTGTGCCCTCGCCCACCGATTCAATTCGCATCACCAAGGGGCTGTCAATATTCACGCTGCCGCCGACCAGTAAATCGGCGCAAGCTTTTTTCACCGGAATACTCTCGCCGGTGAGCAAAGATTCATCCGCACTGCTGATGCCGTCAATCACCACACCATCGGCAGGCACGGTGTCGCCAGGCGCAACGCGCACCAAATCGCCAACACACAAATCCGCCACCGCGACGCGCTCGAACCTGGTCCCATCCAAACGCTCGGCAAAGCTGGGCACCGCGCGGGCCATGACTTCCACGCTGCGCGCAGCTTTTTGTCGCGCCAGCATTTCCAAATAGCGGCCGGACAACAAAAAGAAGACGAACATCGTCACCGAATCAAAATACACCGCACCGCTACCGGAAAGCGTCGCCCAGACGCTGGCGACAAAGGCCGCCCCAACACCCAGCGCCACCGGCACATCCATCCCCATTCGTCGCCGCGCCAGATCGCGTCGTGCGCTGATAAAAAATGGCGCGGCGGAATACAAAATCACCGGCAAGGTCAAAATCAAACTCGCCCAGCGCATCAATTGTTCGACACCGACACTCATGTCGCCACCCGCGCCCACATCGGCCAGATACACCGGTACGGCGTACATCATCACCTGCATCATGCCAAATCCGGCAACGAACAAACCCCACAGCGCACGCTTGCGCTCGACCTGCGCCAAGGCTTCAGCGCGCGCTATGTCATAGGGATGCGCGCGATAGCCAATCGCCGCTACCGCCGCGAGAATGTTCGAGAGTTTGGTCAATCGTGCATCCCACTGCACGCGCGCGCGCCGCGTTGAATAATTGACGCTGACCGCCGTCACGCCGGACTGTTGGCGCAGCTGCGCTTCATTGAGCCACACGCACGCTGCACAAGTGATGCCTTCGAGCAGCAAATTGGCTACACATTGGTTTTCATCATCTTGCACGTGATGAACAAAATTCTTTTGCAGGCTCGGATGATCGAACAAACCGAGTTCTTGCAATACCGCAGGCACCGCCTCACGCGGGCTCTCAGGCAGTGCATCGCGATGCGCGTAATACTGTGTCAGACCATTGTCAACAATCGCTTGCGCGACAGCCTGACAACCAGCACAGCACATGGCCTGCGACGCGGCGTTGATGCGCACGGAAAAATCTGCGGCAAGCGGAACCGGCAAACCGCAGTGGTAACAATTCACGGACATAGTGTTAACGGCGTGTCACCAGCACCAACTGGTGACTTGGCGCATCACTAACTTACTTCGGTGCCATCCGAATCGCGCCGTCGAGCCGTATCACTTCGCCGTTCAACATTTCATTCTCGATGATGTGTAGTGCCAGGGCCGCGAACTCCGAGGGTCGCCCAAGGCGCGGCGGAAATGGCACCATTTTGCCAAGCGAATCTTGCGCTTCTTGCGGCAATCCCAACAGCATCGGCGTCTCAAAAATTCCCGGCGCAATCGTCATCACACGGATGCCATAGCGTGCCAATTCACGCGCAATCGGCAGCGTCATCGCCACCACCGCACCCTTGGATGCCGAATAACCCGCCTGACCAATTTGCCCGTCAAACGCCGCCACCGATGCGGTATTGATAATCACCCCGCGCTCGCCAGTGGTACCGGCATCCTGAGTGCTCATCGCTTCGGCGGCAAGGCGCAGCATGTTGAAGGTGCCAATCAAGTTGATGTTGATGGTGCGCATGAATGACACCAGCGTATGCACGCCGTTTTTGCCGAGGACTTTCTCGGCCGGGCCAACCCCCGCGCAATTCACCAGGCCATGCAGGCCACCAAAGTGACTCAGCGCGGATACGATGCATGCTTGAGCACTAGCCTCGTCTGACACATTGGTGTGCGCAAACCGCGCATTGCCACCCAGCTCAGCCGCCAGTGCTTCGCCAACTGGCTGGTTCATATCGGCGATCACCACCTTGCCACCCATTTGCACCAGGCGCCGCGCTGTCGCCGCACCCAGACCCGACGCGCCGCCGGTGATAATGAAAACCTTGTTTGCGATTTGCATTTTCCTGCTCCTTGATGAATTTTCTGCTAATGAAATTAATTCCGAGCTGATTCAATTCTAGTCGTCGCCTGCCGAATTTTGAATCAACACCCGTCGTTCGCCCTGCGTTAAGCTGGAGTCCACATTAGACAGAAAGGTTCAATCATGAACATCGAAGTCATTCGCGATCTCACCCAGCCCATGCGACATATAGTCCATGTCCGCAATCATCTGCTTGCTGCCGATGGCTCGGTCGAAGAAGGCGGCAATGACAGCGGGCCGTCGCCGCACGACCTCTACGATACGGCGCTGGGCAGTTGCAAAGCGCTAACGCTGGTCTGGTATGCGCGGCGCAAAAATATTGCGCTCACCGATGTGCGGGTCAGTGTCGGTCGTGATGCCAGCGACGAACGCCGCGGCGCATATCGACTGACCGCGACCGTGTATTTGGAGGGCGACCTAACCGAAGTACAACGCGCCGAACTACTGGCCGTGGCCGACAAATGCCCGGTGCACAAGCTGATGACCACCGTGAATACTGAAATCACCACGGTGCTGGGATGAGTATCAGCGCCCTGCTCCAACCGCAGGTAAAGGAACTCTCGCCGGGCTTCAAGGTGCGTCGGCTATTGCCGAATTTCAAAACTCAGAGCATTGGCCCCTTCTTGTTTTTTGACCACTTCGGTCCGGTCGATGTCGCACCCGAGGACAACCATGATGTGCGACCGCATCCGCATATCGGACTTGCCACCGTCACCTATTTGTATGAAGGCGCTATGCTGCATCGCGACAGTTTGGGCATAGCTCAACGCATAGAACCCGGTGCGATCAATCTGATGACGGCCGGTAGCGGCATCGTGCATTCGGAGCGCACGCCGGACGATTTGCGCGGCATCGCTCATCGCACCCACGGCCTGCAACTCTGGCTGGCGCTGCCGCAAGCGCTGGAAGAATGCGCGCCGTCGTTTTCACACACGCCCGCTGCCGACATTCCTACTCACCGCCACGAGCAATGCGAAATCCGTGTATTGATTGGGAATGCCTTCGGCGTGCACTCGCCGGTTCCCACTTATTCCGCAACACTTTATCTGGACATTGCGATGCCGCCAGGCGCGCAATTCGAGCTGCCAGCGCTGGCGGCCGAGATGGGAATCTATTTGCTTGACGGCCGCGTGCAACTCGATAGCGCTGTGCTCGCGCCCGGCGTCATGGGGCTGCTTGATGCTGCCCGCCCCGGCATGCTGCAGAGCGAAACCGCGTCGCGTTTGGTCATCATCGGCGGCGCGCCGCTCGATGGTCCACGCTTCATGAGCTGGAATTTTGTTTCCAGCCGCCGCGAACGCATACTGCAAGCCAGCGAAGACTGGGCCGCACAGCGCATGGCGAAAATTCCCGGCGAAACAGAATGGATAGTTCAACCCGAGCGAACGACGTCGGCCGGACACTAATCAGTTAGCGTGACGACAATTGAAACGAGCAAAACATGAACGAAATCATTCTGCATCACTACCCCTCGTCACCATTCTCAGAAAAAATTCGTCTGGTGTTCGGCTACAAAAAGCTGGCCTGGAAATCGGTCATCATTCCGTCCATCATGCCCAAGCCGGACGTGGTGGCACTCACCGGCGGCTATCGCAAAACGCCCTTCATGCAGATCGGCGCCGACATCTATTGCGACAGCGTGTTGATTTGCGATCAACTGGAAAAATTGCAGCCGCGTCCGACCCTGTATCCGGCGCAGGTGGAAAGCAATGCCCGCATCATGGCGCAGTGGGCGGACACCACGCTATTCTGGGCAGCGATGGCCTACAACCTCGGCCCCAAAGGTGCCGCACAAGCCTTCGCCAATGCGCCGCCAGAAGCGCGGCTAGCCTTTGGCGAGGATCGCGCCAAAATGAGCGGAAACATGACCCGCCTGCGCCCCGCCGATGCAGCGGGAGCCTACAAAACCTACTTGCAGCGTTTGGACGCGATGCTTGAAAAATCACCCTTCCTGCTCGACGCCGCGCCGACGATTGCCGACTTCGCGGTCTATCACTCACTGTGGTTCACTCGCGTTTGCGTCCCGGTGATGGCCGATATTTTTGCCACTAGGCCGCGCGTATTGAAATGGATGGACAGCATGGCCGCGTTTGGCCATAGCGACACCTCAGAGTTGAGCGCCGCGGACGCGATTGCACTGGCTGCACAATCAACGCCAGCAGCTTTAGCGACCGACCAATTTCAAGATGAACACGGCATCCCTTTGGGCAGTCTGGTCAGCATCGCCGCCGAAAGTTTTGGTGCCGAGACAACGCAAGGCGAACTACTATCTGCGACTGCCACGCAATACACTTTGCGTCACCACGACGAGCGCGCCGGAACCGTGCATGTGCATTTCCCACGGATTGCTTATGTCTTGAAGGCTGTATGACCTCATCAGTTGGTGCTAGCAACACGCCGTCCCATGTTTCTTCTCACTAACAAAGAGGAACCTCAAATGATCCGTTTCCTGCTCTGCATCGCCCTGACATGCGTCGCCACCATAACGCACGCACAAGAATCCGCGAACCCATTTGTGCTGTTTCATGAACCGCTGCTGGCGATCACTCACGCGCAAGTCATCGACGGGACCGGCGCGGGAATCCGCGACAATCAAACTATCCTCATCAAGGGCGAAACCATTGTCGATATCGGCGATGAAAAAAATGTTCGTATCCCCGCCGATGCGACGGTGAAAGATCTCAAAGGCGCATTGGTGACACCCGGGTTTGTGTTACTGCATGAACATTTTTTCTACACCCTCAAGGGCGGCAATTACGGCTCGCTGTTCCGCAGCTTCCCGGCGCTTTATCTGGCCGGCGGCGTGACCACCTTGCGCACCGGCGGCAGCATGAGTCCGTATGCCGATTTGAACGTACGCCGCGACATCGACGCCGGCAAAACCATAGGGCCGGACGTGGATGTCACCGCGCCGTTTGTGAATGGGAGTTTTCCACTGGCCTTTGGCATGCAGATGCAGCGCCTGCAAACGCCAGCAGACGTTGAGCGCATGGTCGGTTATTGGGCTGACGAAGGGGTCAATTCGTTCAAGGGCTACATCAATTTGACTCGCGATCAGCTCGAGACGATGGTGCGCACGGCGCATGCGCGGCATAAAAAAGTCACCGCCCATTTATGCTCAGTCACTTATCGCGAAGCCGCCGATCGCGGCATTGACAATCTGGAACATGGCTTCATGGTGGCCAGCGATTTCGTCGATAACAAAACACCCGATGAATGTCCTGCCGGCAAAGCCGTGGAGCTTGCGCTCGACGGACTGGCGATCAACGATCCGCGTATGCAGGACTTACAGGAATACTTGATACAACGCAAAGTCGCCATTACATCGACGCTGACGATATTCGAGACATTCGCTGCCGGTCGCCCGATGACCTCGCAAGCGGCTCTGGATTTGCTGATCCCTGAACTGCGCGAAGCCTACGTCAATACCTACACAAAAATTGCCCGCGACGCGGCTCCATTACGAACCAGCCTGCTGCGCAAAAATATGGCTTGGGAAAAGCAATTCCATGATGCCGGCGGTCTGCTGGTCGCCGGCACCGACCCCACCGGCTACGGCGGCGTCGTCGCCGGATTTTCCGCCACGCGCCAAGTCGAATTGCTGATCGAAGCCGGATTCTCGCTGCCCGAAGCCGTGCGTGTCGCCAGCCTGAACGGTGCCAAATATCTTGGCCGCGAATCCAGTGTAGGCAGCCTCGTGGCCGGCAAGCGCGCTGACTTGGTCGCCTTCAGCGGTGGCGTGAAAACCGATACGACACAATTGCCGGCGATTGCCTGGTCGATGAAAGGCGGCAAGGCTTATGACCGCAGCAAAATTCTCGAGCAATGGAAAGGCCAAGTTGGGCTGCAATAGCGGACCATCAGTTGGTGCTGACCACACGCCGTGCCAGAATCAACAAATATGAAAGCACTAACGATGACCAACTCTCGATCGAGTTTGCCGCCTGATGGTGGCAATCCAGCCCAGGGAAACCTGTTCGAGTCGATACCGATCAATCGGTTCCGACTGGTGCGTTATTTCAGTCTCACCAGCCTGCTGGGCGTGTTGATAGTGCTGGCGGTGCTGGTCTACTTTTACCGCTACTTTGCCCTTGAAGCATTGGAGCAGCACGAAACGCAGGACAACGTCGCCATCACGCGCATCTTTGCCGGCACGATCTGGCCAAAGCATTCGGTTTACGTAAAAGGATCTGCGGCACTTTCCAAACTGGAGCTGCAGACCAACCCGGAGGTGGCGCAAATCAGAGCCGATGTCCTGCGCCAAATGGAAGGTCTCTCGGTCGTTAAAGTCAAAATCTACGATTTGAACGGGCGTACTGTTTTTTCGACCGATGTGAGACAGATAGGCGAGGATGAGAGTGGCGATGACGGATTCATTGCGGCAAAAGCCGGCCATGCAGTGAGCGAAATTGCCTTCGAGAATCAATTTGATTCCTTCGAAAAAGTCATCAATGATCGCAACTTGATTTCCACCTACATTCCTATCCGCAAGGACGACACACAGTCACCTGAAGGTGTGTTTGAGGTGTACTCGGATGTGACCGATTATGTGAATGAGCTTGAGCATGCGACTGTCCGGATTGTGGGCCTGGTTCTGGTCAGTCTGGGTTTGCTCTACGG
>JANYAW010000208.1 GCA_025361105.1 Rhodocyclaceae bacterium
CGTCTGTTAGCGGCGAACCGGCGCGGATGAAAAGCAATCTTGAGCATGTTGCATTTAACGCCACTGGGCTGCGCGATTTCATTGCCCGACTGCGTGACGCCGGAATTTCATTTATCGAGCGCAGTCTGCCTGATTACGGTGTTGCTCAATTGATGTTCGATGACCCCGACGGTGTGGAAATCGAGGTGAATTTTCCAATCGCTGAAACGCAAACATGACGTGGCGTGCCTTGATGGCTGTGGCCTTGGCTACTGCTGCCAGTGTTGTTATTGCAGCAACCGACGCAGATGTGACGGCCTCATTTAGCCCCTATGCCAAGGACTTTGCGCACCTGCCAGGAATGGAATCCGGAGGCACCATTGTCAAGAATAATGTCGATCAATACTTGGACTATCTGGACCCCGGCTTGCAATTGGCGGTACGTAGCGGTTGGATTGATTTGCCGGTACGTCCGACTACGTCATTTGATGTTGAGAAAAATTATGTTGAGGTAACTCGGCGCAATTTTTCCAAAGTACGCATCGGCGACAAAACGGGAGAGTTGTCCGGGTATGCCGGTGGTCGTCCCTTCCCCGAAGAACCTCAGTTGAATGACCCGAAGGCGGGTGAAAAGATCGCGTGGAATTTTCGTTATCGTGATGGCGATGGCGGTGCCATCATACCCATCCAATGGAAATATCGCGACATGACCACCGGCCAGGTGGAGAAGCTATTGCGTGTCGAAGTGTATGCAACGAAATTCAAGTACCGCGCTCAAGCGGCTCCGATACCGGAGCTGACACCGAATCCTTCAGACATTTATTTCGCCAGCTATTTGAAAGTGCTCGAGCCAGCGGATTTAAGAAATACGCAGCTATTGATCCAGCGCTTTGACGATGATGCCAAGCAAGATGATGCTTATATGTACTTCGGATTCCAGCGGCGAGTAAGGCGGCTGGCGCCCGGCCAGAATACCGACGCCTTCCTCGGCTCGGATGTCATGATCGAAGATTTCGACGGTTACAACGCGCGCGTCTCCGAGATGAAATGGACGTTCAAAGGCGCAAAAAATTTGCTCATGCCGTTTTTCAATCACGATGAACTAATGCTGTCGAAGGAATTCAAAGATGCCGATGGCTTTCAGTATGTGAATTTCTCGGGACAGGGTGGATGTTTCCCCGATATTCATTGGCAGTTGCGCAAAGTTTTTGTCGTCGATGCGGAGCCAGTCGCGCCAACCCATCCGGTCAGCAAGCGCATTTTCTATTTTGATGCGCAGACTTACGCCATTGCACGCACGCTGATCTACGATCGCAAGGGAGATCTATGGAAGGTCGCCACTCTTGGAAAATCGCACCCCGACCACCATCACGCGTCCAACAAGGGCAGCGGCACCGTGCTTAACGATGCCGGGTCGATGGTCGATGTGCAGGCGCGTCATTGCTCGACTGGACAATTCAAGGCACTAGCTGTTCCAGGCTTGAGTCCCGCGAAGATGTTTCAAGTGCAGAACCTGCGCGGAGGCGATTGATCATCGACTGCACGCAATACCTTGCGGATATCGAAGATTTTGAAACAAGGTATTGGACGGTATTTGCGTGTAACGCCTAGACTAAATTTCATCGGATAAAGCGCATCGGAAATGTTGATTCGCCAGTTGGTGCTGGCGACACGCTGTCGAAAAAGCCTAGTAAGGAGTAACAATGCAACAAGTGAAAAATTTCATCAACGGCGAATTCGTTGATGGTGCCGACGGCAAGAAATTTGACAAGCGCTCACCGCTGACTAATTGTGTTATTGCGCAAGTTTCCGAGGCAGGCATAGCTGATGTGGATAAGGCCGTGCGCGCCGCCCGGACCGCGCTCCAAGGCGAATGGGGTCGATTGACAACCGAGCAGCGCGTTGGCTTGCTGTACGGTGTGGCCGACGAAATAACGCGGCGTTTTGAAGATTTCGTTGAAGCGGAAATGGTCGATACGGGGCAGCCACGCCATGTCATGACCCACGCCTTTATTCCGCGCGGTGCGGCGAATTTCAAAGTGTTTGCTGATGCCATCAAGAACGTGCCGTCGGAATCATTTCAGATGGCGACTCCGGATGGACGCGGCGCACTTAACTATGCGATTCGGGTTCCTAAAGGCGTGGTCGGTGTGATCTCGCCGTGGAACGCGCCATTTCTGCTAATGACGTGGAAAGTTGGCCCAGCACTGGCTTGCGGCAACACCGTCGTCGTCAAGCCTTCGGAAGAAACGCCGCTGACCACCACTTTGCTGGGTGAGGTGATGAACGCTGTGGGCATTCCCAAAGGCGTATTCAACGTGATTCATGGCTTCGGCCCGAACTCCGCAGGCGAATTTCTCACGCAGCATCCACTGATCGACGCGATTACTTTTACCGGCGAAACCCGCACCGGCACAGCGATCATGAAGGCCGCCGCAGACGGTATGCGCGATGTGTCATTTGAGTTGGGCGGAAAAAACGCCGGTATCGTTTTCGCCGATGCAGATTTTGACGAAGCGGTGGATGGCATCTTCCGTTCGGCATTTCTTAACACCGGACAAGTATGTCTTGGCACCGAGCGGGTGTATGTCCAGCGGCCGATTTTTGAGCGCTTTGTTGCGGCCTTAAAGCTGAGGGCAGAAGCCGTGAAATTTGGTCGTCCCGATGACAAAAACGCCGACTACGGCCCGTTGATTAGCGCCGAACATAAGCAAAAAGTGCTGGGCTATTACGCCAAAGCCGTTGCCGAAGGCGCAACCATCGTCACCGGAGGCGGCGTGCCAAATATGCCCGCTGATTTGGCTGACGGACATTGGGTGCAACCGACGATTTGGACGGATTTACCGGAGACAGCAACTCTCGTGCGTGAGGAAATTTTTGGCCCTTGCTGTCACCTCCGCGCGTTTGATTCCGAGGACGAAGTAATCAGCATGGCGAACGCCAACGACTACGGATTATCGACCACGATTTGGACGACGAACTTAGCTTGCGCGCATCGCGTCGCGGCGCGCGTCGAAGTCGGAATCACCTGGATAAATAGTTGGTTCTTGCGCGATTTACGCACCGCTTTTGGCGGCTCTAAACAGTCAGGAATTGGACGTGAAGGTGGCGTGCATTCACTAGAGTTCTATACCGAGACGCGCAACATTTGCGTGAAGCTCTAATCATGAATGACGAAAAGATAGCGCAGTACGGCGACGAACTCTATAACGCGTGGCATGCGTGCAGAACGGTCGCGCCATTGTTGCAGCGCGAACCGGAAATCACTATCGACGATGCTTACCGTATTCAGTTGCGGATGGTCGAGTGCCGCGTGCAAGCGGGCGAAAGAATTGTCGGAAAAAAAATTGGTGTCACCAGTAAGCCGGTACAGGATTTTCTTGGCGTATATCAACCAGATTTTGGGCAACTCACTTCGGGAATGATTTACCAGGAAGGCGAAACGATAGATCTTGGAAAACTGATTCAACCCAAGGCCGAAGCCGAATTAGCCTTTGTCTTGAAGCGGGATTTGATCGGCCCCGGTATCACTGCGATGGACGTGATTAGCGCCACCGACTACGTTGCGCCGTGTTTTGAAATTGTCGATTCGCGCATCACCGATTGGAAAATAAAAATTCAAGATACCGTTGCCGATAACGCTTCCTGTGGCGTATTTGTCATCGGCAACGCGCACGGCGATCCGCGCAAACTGGACATCGCCCTGGCCGGTATGGTGCTGGAAAAAAACGGCGAACTATTTTCCACCAGCGTCGGCGCAGCGGTACAAGGCTCACCCGCGAATGCCGTGGCGTGGTTGGCAAACACTTTGGGTGCTTTGGGAATTCCGCTTCGTGCCGGTGAAGTCATTCTGTCGGGTTCGCAATCCGCATTGGTGCCCATCGTCGATGGTGACGAATTGGTTTGCAGCATCGGTGGACTGGGTAGTTGCCGCGTGAAATTTGCTGGAAGGAGCGCGGTATGAATCCTGGACTCAACCTCACGCGCGAAGACATCGTGCGCCTCTGTGAACGCGTCGATGGCGCGCAACGTCGCGCGTATGCGATACCCAAACTCACCGACGAATATCCGGCCATGACGATTGCCGACGGCTATGCAGTGCAAGCCGAATTGCGTCGCCGTTATCTGTCACGCGGCAGTCGTTTGGTTGGCTGGAAAGCGGGTCTGACTTCGCGCGCAAAGATGCTGCAAATGGGCGTGCATGTGCCGTCCATTGGCTTTCTGACGGACGACATGTATCGGCCAGAAAACTCAGCGATTAGCACATCTGATTTGGTACATCCGCGTGCCGAATGCGAGGTGGCTTTTGTCACTAAAAAAACACTCAAAGGCCCACATTGCACGCGCCAGGATGTGCTCGATGCGACGGACTATGTGTTGCCCGCCGTGGAAATTATCGACTCACGATTTTCAGGTTTCAAATTCGATCTGCCCAGCGTAGTCGCCGACAACGGTTCGTCGGCGCGTTATGTTGCTGGTGGTCGTGCGCGCTATCCGGCTGAGATTGACCTGCGCACACTCGGTGTGGTGATGGAAAAAAATGGCGAGATTGTCGCGATGGGCGCGTCCGCCGCCGTGCTCGGTCACCCCGCCGAAGCCATTGCGATGCTGGTCAATATTTTGGCCGAGCAGGGCGAGGAATTAGCAGCGGGCAGCTTTGTGATGAGCGGGGGAATTACTGAAGCGATTCCGGTGAAGGCAGGCGATTGCATCATCGCGCGCTATCAGGAATTAGGCAGCGTTTCGATAAGGTTTGTCGAATAATTTTTACTGAAAAAGGAGATGGCGAAATGCCAATTATTGAAATGCACATGCTGGTGGGGCGTAGCGTTGAAAAGAAACGTAAGGCAGTCGCTGCGATGACAGCCGCACTGGTGGAGACGCTGGAAATCAAACCCGAGACAGTGCGAATTCTGATTACGGAACACACCGAGGAACATTTCGCTGTTGCCGGGGTCACGGTTGGTGCGCGCGAAAACGTGAGTGCTGTGCCCCTCACGTGACGGCGTGTTACCAGCACCAACTCGCCCTTTTTGCAACGAGAGAAACGCTGACCAAGCCGTCTTCCTGCGGACTCGACACGCCTTGGATTCCTGTTTCGCAGAGGTGGCAGAGGTGGGAATCCAGAGCCGGCGAAGCATCGCTGGTTTCAGTTATGCACCGCACGAATGCGTCATGAAAGTCGAAATGCATCAACGTTCGGTGGTCGCCGCTTCTGGATTCCCGCCTTTGCGGGAATGACGATAAATCAGTATTTCCTGAGAAAGAAATGAAAAAAATTAAATGTGCCTTGATCGGATCGGGCAATATTGGTACCGATTTGATTTACAAAATTAAACGCAGCGAAGTGCTGGAACCGGTTTGGATGGTGGGCATAGACGCGCAATCGGAAGGCTTGGCGCGAGCGCGCGAGATGGGGTTGAAAACCACCGCCGATGGTGTCGACGGCTTGTTGCCGCATGTACTGTCCGACGACATACAAATTGCGTTCGACGCAACATCGGCCTACGTTCATGCAGAAAATTCACACAAGCTCAATGCGCTTGGCGTGATGGTGATTGACCTCACTCCGGCCGCGATTGGTCCGCTGTGCGTGCCGCCAGTGAATCTTCGCGACCACGCTGAAAAAGTGGAGATGAACGTCAACATGATTTCCTGCGCTGGACAAGCCACGATTCCCATCGTGTTCGCCGTGTCGCGCATACAAAATGTTGCCTACGGTGAAATCATTGCTAGCTTGGCATCCAAATCCATTGGCCCTGGTACCCGCGCTAACTTGGATGAATTCACTTACACCACGTCAAGTGCGATTGAAATTGTCGGCGGTGCGCGCAAAGGCAAAGCGCTCGCCATCATCAATCCAGCCGAGCCGCCGATGTTGATGCGCAACACGATCTATTGTTTGACCGACGAAGAACCTGATCAAGCGCGAATCACTGCATCCATTTTGGAAATGATCGCTGAAGTTCAAAAGTACGTGCCCGGCTATCGCTTGGTCAACGGGCCGCTTTTTGATGGCATGAAAGTGGCGGTATTCATGGAAGTCGCTGGCCTCGGTGATTATCTACCCCGCTATGCAGGCAATCTGGACATCATGACTGCTGCGGCGGCGAGAACGGCAGAAATGTTTGCTGAAGAAATTCTGAGCGGCAGAGTTCAGCTCAAAGCGCAGCTCAAACCTTTGGAGCTTGCATGATGGATCAATTGTCGGATTTGACTGGTCGCAAAGTTATTGTTCACGACATGTGCTTGCGCGATGGCATGCATGCGAAGCGGGAGCAAATGTCCATCGCGCAAATGGTGACGATCGCCACAGCGCTTGATGATGCTGGCGTGCCGTTGATTCAAGTCACGCATGGCGCAGGCATGGGTGGAAACTCCTTGCAGCATGGTTTCGCGCCGCACAGCAATGAAGAATATTTGTCAGCCGTAGTGCCAAAGCTCAAACAAGCCAAAGTGTCGGTGTTGCTCATCCCCGGCCTGGGCACAATGCGTGAGTTGCAGTCAGCCTACGATTGTGGCGCGCGCAGCGTGCATGTCGCCACGCACTGCACCGAAGCCGACACCTCACCTCAGCACATCGCCTATGCACGCAAATTGGGTATGGACACCACTGGCTTTTTGATGATGGCGCACCTCAATAACCCCGAGGAATTAGCCAAACAGGGCAAGCTGATGGAGTCTTACGGTGCGCAAACAATTTACATTACCGACTCGGCCGGTTACATGTTGCCAGCCGATGTGAAGTCGCGCGTGGCGGCCTTGCGCGAATTACTTAAAACCGAAACAGAAATTGGATTTCACGGCCACCACAACATGGGTATGGGCATCGCCAATTCCATCGCCGCGATTGAAGAAGGTGCGAGCCGAATTGATGCATCAGTCGCCGGACTTGGGGCTGGCGCAGGCAATACACCACTGGAAGTTTTTGTTGCCGTTTGCGCGCGCATGGGCATCGAAACAGGTTGCGATTTGTTCAAGCTGATGGACATGGCAGAAGACATCATCGTGCCGCTGATGGATCACATGGTGCGCGTCGACCGCGCTTCCCTTACGCTGGGCTATGCCGGTGTTTATTCAACATTTTTGCTGCATGCAAAAAATGCATCGTTGCGATTTGGTGTGCCGACGCGCGACATATTGGTGGAGCTGGGACGCAGAAAAATGATCGGCGGACAAGAAGACATGATCGTCGACACCGCGATGACCATGGCAAAGGAACGTGGTTTGCTAAAAGCCGTGACCGCATCAAGTTGACAGGGGTTTGAGCGATGGATAAAGAATGGGTAGTAATCGTCGGTGCAACAGGATCGTTTGGCAAAGTCATGGTCGAACGGTTGAGTCGTTGCGGTTTGGGCATTGTGGCTATCGCCCGCAGTGCGGCAGCGCTCAACGCTTTGGTTGCCAGCAAGCCAGACCTCGTGCCTTGCATTGCCGACATCAGCGATGACGCATCAATAGAAATCATTCGCGCAGCTTTACCCGGTACGGTGCGCATGGCAGTGCATGGGCCAGGGGTGAGTGTGGCGGGCGGCGTGGTGAACGTCGATACGCGCGCACTGGTTGATTCGGTAAATATCAAAGTGGGCGGCCTGCTGCGTCTGGTGCGGGCAGTTGATAAGCGACTAGTCAAAGATTCACGCATTGTGGCGATTGGCGGGCACTATGGCTTTGAACCGACGGCCTACGCGGCAGCGGCAGGCGTTGCGAATGCGGCACTGGTGAATCTGGTCAGGCAACTCTCGCTGGCATATGGCGCACGTGGAATTACCGCGCATCTGATTGCACCTGGCCCAGCCGATACCGATCGTTTGCGCCGCGTGGCCGCAGATCGTGCGCGCATGAACGAGACGAAGGTGGAAGCTGTGCTTGATGCCATGAAGGCCGAATCTTCGCTCGGCGTATTTACTGAACCAAACCAAGTTGCATGGGCACTTGAAATTTTGCTCGCGCCGGAAGCCTCGGCAATGACTGGTTCATCGTTGATGCTGGATGCCGGACGCCGACGCGGACTGCCTTGAAAGGAAAGCTATGCCGATCCTGAATTTTCATTTGGTTAGCAGCCAATACTCCAACGACCAAATCGAACGCTTGTTGTTGCGCTCGAGTCAATTTTTTGCCGAAGTTCTCAGCAGCCCAATAGATCGTGTGCGTGTTTTCATCACCGATCACTCACCGCAACATGCTTGTGTCGGCGGCAAAATCGTCAGTCAATCCGGTTCAGCCGCGCCGTATTTCACTTTCATTGTGCTGCGCGGAAGATCACTTGAAGATCGTCACCGACTGCTCGCTGGCTTCACTGATTTGATCGTCGAGATTCTCGGCTGTCCAAGAGAACTGATACGCGGTGGGGTCACGCCAATAGAACCTGAAGACTGGAGCATCGGCGGAAAACCTGCGAGCAATTTACGCCAGGCGGAAATTGACGCACGGAGACTGGCGGCAGCGAAAGACTAAGGCTCAGCTACCCTATCGGCTATTGAAAGCAGGCTTTAACTGTGCCAAGCTCAGCGTACTCCGCTACTATCGTTTGTCCAGATTGTGCTGGGTAAGCACGGGTCAACCCACCTGTCAAAATTACCGATCCAGCAGTTATTTTTTCACCCCGTGCTGCAAGGGTGTTGGCTAACCATGCGAGTGCAATAAGCGGGTCGCCCATCGCATTCGCGCCGATACCTTGATCAAGTGTTTTTCCGCCAGACCACAACAACACACCGATCAACCGCAAATCCATTAGGGCTGCCATGCGACGCGGTGAACCAGTGATGAAACGAGCACTTGAACTGTTATCGCTGATGTTGTCGACGGCCTTGAAGATATAGTCGTGATAGCGCGTATCGACAACCTCTAACGCAGGCATTGCGGCGTCGACATAGAAGAAAATACTGTCACGCGAATGCCCACCGTCGCAAATATCTTTACCGACGAGCAGCGCGATTTCCGGTTCGACCAAGGGGTGAATGAGCGTTGTCATATCGACACAGCCCGACACTTCGTCGATACGTAGATTTTCGGTGAGAACGCCAAAGTTTGGCCGCGCAATATTCATTTGCGCGCGCATCGCTGCGCTGGTGTAACCTAATTTGTAGCCCACCACAGCAGCGCCACGGAGTGCGATGCCTTTTGCCTGGACTGCATAAGCTGAGGCTTCGTCAAGCGCTTCAAAACTATCCGACAGCCTTACTATCGTTACGCGACTTTTTTCCGCTGCGTGTAGCGCGAGTGCACATTGTTCGATAGTTGAATTGTCCATGATTTACGACACCACCTTTCGTGTATTTTGAGGTGAATTAATTTTTGTAAGTGACAATCGAATCCGATAGTCCGTACTGTTCGTAGCATTGATCTTATGTCGGCATAGATTCGCCAGTTGGTGCTGATACCACGCCGTGTTTGACAAAGCCGAAGAAATGAAAAAAAACGGGAAGCCGAAGCTTCCCGTTGGAAAAACTGCCGATCATGACCGACAGTCCAGAGGATAAAACTAATCGCCACCGCGCATGTTTTGCACCTGGAATAATCCGGGTGGATTTTGTTTGTAATCCACTTGACCTTTGAAATGACCTGTTGTGCAGTGTTTAGCTTGGAGGTCAATCATTTGGAATGCGTCGTCGATACCGATGCCTGAGCCCTTATTCATTGGCAGATGACTATCAGCGTGTGATTTACCTACTGACCACGCCTTCCACAAGTCACCCTTGCGGTCATAAATTTCTGCAGCACCGTTCAAGTTTTGGAGCTGGCTGTCCATGTAGAAGACACGTTTGGAGATAGGGTGATTAGGATCCACAGGCGCCGCTTCAAGGACATAGACACGACGCAGTTGCCATGCGCCATCGAAGAAGCAACTGCCTTGACCGCCGAAATTGATGTACTTGTAGCCGTCCGATTCAGCTGGCATGTCGGTTGCAAGTTTCAAATCATTGTGATTCCACATGGGGAGCAGAACATTCTTGGTACCTTTGTAGGTCCATTTCATGTCCGAAACGCGGCCGTTGTAGCCTTCAAAGTCTTCGATCATCAAGTCTGCGCCGAGGAAAGAATCGGTCGCCTGCCCTGTGGCTAAGCGACGCACGCGACGTTGGAA
>JANYAW010000244.1 GCA_025361105.1 Rhodocyclaceae bacterium
CCAAGTTGCAACGCTTGGCACGTGCGCGTTCGACGACACTGGACGAACAGGAAATTTCGCTTTACGCCAATATCGAATTGCCGCAGGACGTCGAGCAAGCCAAGGCCGTCGGCGCCGATGGTATTGGGCTTTTCCGCACCGAATTTTTATTCATGAATCGCGAAGAATTGCCCAGCGAAGACGAGCAATTCGAAGCCTATCGCAACGTCGCCCGCGCGATGAACGGCAAGCCGGTCACGATACGCAGTCTGGATATTGGCGCCGACAAGGAAGTCGAGGCGCTATCGGCGCGCGGCGTGGAACGCAGTGCGGCGAACCCTGCGCTTGGGCTGCGTGCAATTCGTTACTGCCTGGCCGAGCCGCAAATTTTCCTGATGCAATTACGCGCCATCCTGCGCGCCTCGCACCACGGTCAGGTGCGTCTGTTGGTGCCGATGATGGCGCATGCGCACGAGATAGAACAAACCCTGCAAATGGTGGAACAGGCCAAGACGCAACTGCGTAGCAGCCGCCACCGCTTCGACGAGAACATCGAAGTCGGCGGCATGATAGAAATTCCTGCTGCCGCATTGATGCTCGGGCCATTTTTGCGACGCCTGGATTTTCTGTCGATAGGCACCAACGATTTGATTCAATACACGCTGGCAATTGACCGTACCGACGGTGCAGTCGCGCATCTTTATGACCCGCTGCATCCCGCCGTGCTGCGACTTGTGTCGCAGACAATTCAAATGGCACATCGGCATGAACGCCCGATTTCCGTGTGCGGCGAAATGGCCGGCGACCCCGCATTCACGCGACTGCTGCTCGGCATGGGCTTGCGCCAATTCTCCATGCATCCGGCGCAATTGCTCGAAGTGCGGCAAGAAGTGGTGATGGCCAATACCGAACAGCTCACCGCAAAAGTCGCGCGCGTGTTGAAGATTGACGAGACGGATCGTGTGCGCGAATTGGTGGAGAAGTTGTGAGAGGAGAGGGATGCGCGCTAGTTGGTGCTGGTGACACGCCGTTAAACGGTGGTGTTGGCGCAGTCGCCTCGCAGCGCGTCCAGTTCAACACACCACTCGATTTGCAAAGCGGCGCGATCTTGCCCGCTTATGAACTCGCTATCGAAACTTACGGCACACTCAGCGCCGCAAAGTCCAACGCGATACTGGTTTGCCATGCGCTTTCGGGGCATGAGCACGTCGCCGGATTTCGCGCGGACAATCCTGATGACATCGGCTGGTGGGACAACATCGTCGGCCCCGGGCGCCCGCTCGACACCGACAAATATTTCGTCGTCGGGCTGAATAATTTGGGCGGCTGTCATGGCTCCAGTGGGCCATCGAGCATCAACGCAGCAAGCGGCAAGCCTTGGGGTGCGGACTTCCCCATCGTCACGGTAAGCGATTGGGTTGCCGCGCAAGCGCGTCTTGCCGACACCTTTGGCATCGACGCATGGGCAGCGGTGATAGGCGGCAGTCTGGGTGCCATGCAAGCCTTGCAATGGACATTGAATTTTCCGCAACGCGTGCGCAGCGCATTGGTGATCGCCGCTGCGCCAAAATTATCCGCAGAAAATATCGCTTTCAACGACGTCGCCCGCCAGGCAATTTTGACTGACCCGGACTTTCACGGCGGGCACTATTACCAGCACGGCGTGGTTCCCTTGCGTGGCCTGCGCTTGGCGCGCATGCTGGGCCACATCACCTATTTGTCCGACGACCAAATGGCCGAAAAATTTGGCCGTCGCACGCGCGCAGGCGCAGGCAGTTATGGCTTCGACGTGGAGTTTGAAGTCGAGTCTTACTTGCGCCATCAAGGCGACAAATTTGCTGGCGTATTCGATGCGAATACTTACTTGAGAATGACCAAAGCGCTGGATTATTTCGACCCTGCCGCCGAGTTCAACGACGATCTCGCCGCCGCATTGGCGTGCGCCACCGCGCAATTTCTGATTGTCTCGTTCACCACCGACTGGCGCTTCACCCCTTCCCGTTCGCGCGAGATGGTCAATGCCCTAGTCAAGAATGGCCAGCCGGTGACCTACGCCGAAATCGACTGCGCCCACGGCCACGATTCCTTCCTCATGCCCGATCCGCAATATCACGCGGTCATTACGGCTTTTTTGAAACGGGTGGGCACATGAACACCCTGCACAATCGTGGCGATTTCAATGTCATCGCCAGCTGGATTAAACCCGGCGAGCGGGTACTTGATTTAGGCTGCGGGGATGGCGGTTTACTGCGTCGCCTGATTGATCAGCGCGGCGCACGCGGCTACGGCATAGAGCTGGAAAACGAGGCGATGCTGGCCGCCATCGGCAATGGCATCAACGTCATCCAGACCGATCTCGAACAAGGTCTCGCCGGTCTCGGTGACGCGACCTTCGATCACGTTGTGCTCTCGCGCACTTTGCAAGCGGTCATCCACACCGAAAAAGTACTCACCGAAATGCTCCGCGTCGGACGCGAAGCGGTGGTCTCCTTCCCCAATTTCGCCTACTGGAAAAACCGCATCGCCGTCATGGGCGGCCGCATGCCGGTCAGCGAAGACCTGCCCTATGAATGGTTCAACACCCCCAACCTGCGCTTCTTCACGATAGTCGATTTTGAGTCGCTCTGCCAACACATGAACATCGCCATCCGCGAACGCCAAGTGCTCGACGAAGCGGGTGTGCTGGTGGGTGAGGAAGCGAATTTCCTCGGCAGTCTGGCGGTGTATCGAATCGGGCGGGATTGACGATTACTTAACGGCGTGTCGCCAGCACCAACTGGCGAAAGCTTCAAGCCGATACCAAACGGCTGAGCAGTTTTCCGTTGATCGACGATTGCAAATGCACCTCGTGCGCTTGAGCCTCTGTTTTGATTTAGCTAAGCAAGTGCCACTGCAACGACATAGAAATCGTTTAAATCGTCGAGTTTGAGTTAGATAGCAACATACGCTTGGACTCAATCAAACTTGATTATGCGTCGCCCTAATACGCATGCTCGTTGGCTTCATGGGTAAATTTTGGTACCGTGAGCCTCATCTTTTTTTTTGCGAAATTTCAAGACGTTTGGTCATATACGCCTCAGAGGCTGTGTTGTATTGCTCTTGAAAATGATTGGTGATCAACTCTGCCTTAGTCGACAGGGCTCTCCCCGCAACAACAAGGAGTGCGGGCATCACGATGGCCGCAAAAAGCGTGGAGAAAAACACCCACCACATGGGTGTAATAATAGTTGTCAACTCAGCAAGCAAGAAATTTTCGGCTTGACTCAAAACGGTGCAGGTTATTAACACTATTACGGCAATTGTCATCAAGATCGTGCAAGTCCGTTTGTCGCGCGAGTCATATTGAACGTCTTCGCCTTTCACTACACGAACAACTATGTCGTCAATTGTTCGCTGATCTGTCGAGCAAGCAAACCACGGGTAAATCCACCGAGACTCAAAACTGAAACTCTTTGTCGTTGGAGTTTTAGAACCATCAGGAATTTCCAATATTTGGCTGCTCTTCACACACCAAGCGTATGCATGCGCGTCCTCGGTTTGGCAAAAGAAATTCCCGAGCTTTAGCTTTAATTCGTGGCACTCATCTAGGTAAGACGGCTGCGTATTACTCCGAGTGCTGGCCGGTAGATTATTTAGGTCATCCGTTAATCTCAGTTTGAATTCAATAACTCGCTTCATTGTCTTGCCCAAATATCGCGTAGCTTTCAATTCGGCATAAGCAAGGTTAAAAACAACACCAATTTCGGCCATGTAGGCCAACGTCATCCAAGATGTGGTCATAAGAAAAGAAAACGCCGCACTGTGTGCGGCATCAAGTAGGATTGATTTGTTAGATAGATATCTGACTTGCTTCTGAGTACCCGCTCTTCCAGACACTATTCAGTCGCTTAACCATATCAGGTCTGTTGAATGAGGCAAAAGCGCGTTTTTCTTTTCGATCAGGTTCAAATCTGAACGCGTCACCAATAGTCGTGAAATGAGACTCGAGTTCCATCAAAACTGACCCAGCCATCTTAATTTGAATTCGTCCATCATCAAAAGCCTTAGGCAATTTTTCCTTCAAGTGGGTAACTAGCGGATTGACCCTAATGTCTTCTTCACC
>JANYAW010000252.1 GCA_025361105.1 Rhodocyclaceae bacterium
CATCTTGATCGGCTCGTCTATCGCGCCTATCCAAATCAAAAACGAATTAATCGTGCCCGCATCATCCAGCAAACCGCGCCAGGCATAAACCCGTAGCAGATACGAGGTCCAGAAAGGTAGCGACACCAGCATCAGCAAGACCGGCCGCATCGACGCCGGCGAGCGGGCCATGAAATAGGCAAACGGATAGCCGATGAACAGACAAATCAAGGTGTTGATGGTGGCGAACTTGAGTGATGAACCGTAGGTATTGAGATAGAGATCATCGGTAAACAAGAACCGATATTTTTGAAACGACGCCGTGAAGCCAAATACCCAGTCATTGAAGGAGGCGAGATCTTCAAAACGAATGCCGTCATTCGAAGTGGAAACGCTAATCTTGAGCACGACCAGAAATGGAATCGAGAACACCAGGATCAGGAAGGCATAAGGCACACCGATAACCAAACGCCCGCCCCAGCGGTCGACGATCTTGTCCATCAGTGTGGTGGTCGCGCTCACCGGTTTTCTCAGCCGCTTAGTTAATCAGCACGACCAGCGATTGAGCGCTGCAGGTCACCCACAACTGATCGCCGCGACGATAGAGTTCGTTGTGGCGTTCGGAGTGGGTAATCGCGACTTGTATCTTGCGCCCCGCGGGCAATTCGACACGATAAACCGAGAAGCTGCCGTAATAGCCACTATCGATCACCGTACCGCGAAACGCGTTGCTGCTGACATCGGCGGGGACCTCGCTTTGCAGACCGATTTTTTCCGGCCGCAGCGCGACCGAAACGTCCATGCCTATGGTTCCCGTGATTCCGTGGCCGACATAAAACCGCCCTTGGGGCGTGTCGATTACACAGTGATCGGGCTCGTCGATGACCAATTCGCCGTCAAACAAATTGACCTTGCCGATGAAGTCGGCGACGAAACGACTATTGGGTGTTTCGTATATTTCGTGGGGCTTGCCGACTTGAATGAAGCGGCCTTCGCTCATCACCGCGATGCGATCGGCCATGGTCATGGCTTCTTCCTGATCGTGGGTAACCAGGACGCAGGTCACGCCGACAGATTTGATGATGTTGACCAATTCGAACTGTGTTTGCTCGCGCAGCTTTCTGTCCAGTGCGCCGAGCGGTTCGTCGAGCAGCAAAAGTTTGGGTTGCTTGGCCAGACATCGCGCCAGTGCTACCCGTTGCTGTTGTCCGCCGGACAATTGATGCGGTTTGCGTTTGGCGTAGCGTTTGAGTTGCACCATGTTGAGCATCTCTTCGACCCGCTCGGCGACTTTGGTGCTTGGCATGCCGTCACGCTTCAAACCGAAGGCGATGTTGTCCCACACGGTAAGGTGTGGAAATAGCGCATAGGACTGAAACATCATGTTCATCGGACGCTGGTGCGGCGGTATCCCGACGACGGACACACCTTCAAGGGAAATATTTCCCTCACTGGGTGTTTCAAATCCGGCGAGCATCCGCAACAACGTTGACTTGCCGCAGCCCGATGAACCCAGCAGCGCAAAAATCTCGCCGGTTACGATGTCGAGCGATACGTTATCGACTGCGGCTACATCACCAAATCGCTTGGTGAGCCGGTCAATTCGAACGATGACCTTACCTGCCCCATTGGCTGAATTGGCTGTCATTGGTACGCCTTAAAGTAATTAGCGCCGCAGGAGTCCTTGGTCGGGCTCCTGCGGAAATGGACAGCGTTTAGCGACCAGTCTTGAATGTTGTGAACAAGCGGGTGCGCAGGCGTCGTATATCGTTATTGACGGCCTCAGGTGGCGTCATTTTGGCCAGGTCTTCCGGAGACATGAACACCGATTTGTTGGCGGCAACTTCCGGCTTGATGAACTTCGCGCTGGCCGGTACGGCGTTGGCATAAAACACTTTGTTGGTCAGCTCGGCATTGACTTCGGGGCGCAGAATGTAATTGATAAATTTATGCGCGTTTTCCGGATGCGCAGCGTCGGCGGGAATCGCCATGGTATCGAAGAACATCACCGCGCCGGTGCTGGGCACCAGCGAAACAATCGTGCTACCGTTCTTGGCCTCCTTGGCGCGTGATGCAGCAATGCTGATATCACCGTTCCAGCCCAGTGCCAGACA
>JANYAW010000332.1 GCA_025361105.1 Rhodocyclaceae bacterium
TTGCCAACACAACACCGAAGCCCCAGGGAAATAACAATCGACCTTTGTGCTTGCCCTCGTCTTGCACAAGGAGGGGATCCGCTTCAAGCAAATTGGTCACTTCCAACGCATATCCGCGCGCCTGTGCCAAGGGGTTGGCGACATGCTTAAGCCCTGTATCGGTGACTATCTGCACCGATGTTTTGTCCATCGCTTTGATGGTGTCGAGCTTCCAATCCTTGACTTCCAACACCAAAATTCCGCGCGTTGGATGCAGCACGATGAAATCAGGCTGCAACTGCTTAGAACCGATGGGCACGTCATACCAACAAACGTAATCGTTCTCCAACTTCGTCATCAGCCGCGCCATCAAACGGCGCTCGCCGGAAGTCATTTTTTTGTGCTGCGATGGAGAAGACGGCAGGATGATTGCCATGGTTGACGAGCCCAAGGACGTATTCATTGAGAATACTGCAAGCTTGGTAGAACGTGTTTGCTTGCTTCACTGAGAGGTCGTACTAGCCAAAAGTACCAGTTGGTGCTGGCGACACGCCGCATCGCATTCAACATTGACCCAAAGCCCCTTTCGCTGTCCGCGCAACGGCTTTCCAGTCGGCCGCGTCCGGCACGATGAAGTGGTAATTCTGAGGGTCGCGCGCCAGCGCGAGTGCCTGATCCTTCGGTACGCCGGCCTTGGTCAGCGTTGCGGCCTGGGTGCGGACTTCTTCGTCAAAACAGTCGCTGATGCAACTGTAGAACAGCAGCGCGAATACGTAGCCGCGAAATTCGGATTAGTCGGCGTTGCCGCGCAGGATGTCGGCGGTCTTGTCGAGCTAGCTTTCCAGCTCGCCCTGGGTCATCCGGCGCGTCGGGCGGATGACGATGGGCGATTCGAGGGTGCTGAGGAGTTGGTCGAGGTTCATCGTTTTTAGGGAGTGGATTTTTATAGGCGGCTATGTCACTTGAAGTAGCCAACGCGACCGGGACACGGCCATCCTTGCTTGTTCTTGTGTGGGTTCAGCTTGGTATCGTAGGTGCTGCGCTTGAATGTCTTGCCACAGACCGTGCATTCGAAGCTGTAGGTCTGGCCGAAGCCGCTGCTGGGTTTTGGGGCACGCGAGCGCGATGCGCTGAATGGAGCGGCGCGCAAGCTGGGTGAATACGCAGGTTGGCGCTCGATAGGCGGTGTCACCAAAGGCCCGGATGCGGTCAGTTCGACAGCGAAACGTGGTTGAAAACCTTGCCGGGTGACGGTAACTCCCTTGATCCGATCCAGCCGATAGCTTCTTGATTCACTGGTATCCGACTTCACGCCGAACAACAACAGGTCGCCGGCACTCGTGCGCCGCACGGAATAGGGTTCGATGACCGGTGCTGTGCGTTCGCCGTTCGCCTTAGTGTAGTCGAGCTGCACGCATAGATGGTTTGCGGCGGCGAAGCGGATCGTTTCCAGCGAGCCGGCCGACGTGCCCCAAGCCTGCACCATGGCTGGTAGCCTCCAGGTAGCGTCCATGGGCGTGCGGCCCATGGAAATCGCCGCCAGCACAGGAGGAGATGCGCGCTCGTTCAACCATTCGAACAGCGCAGGCAGCTCTTGCCAGAATTCGCCGAACGGCGGGCAGACCGGCAACTGATGGGCAAGCATCTGCTCCCACTCCACCTCGATGGCCACACGCTCGGGGCGGTCAGAAAGCGCGGCGTAGCTTGGAACCGGAATGCCCTTGAACTCGCACTTGCGAGACAGCGTGCTGCGCACGAGTGCTCGATCGGGCTGTAAGTCTTGCCGACGATACAGGTGGACCACATCGTAGAGATCGCGCGGGCGCTGGCGCTCGGCCAAGGCACGCATTTTCTCGGCAAAAACTTCCTCGAAGGAATAACACAGAACCTGAATGCCGGCGTCGGGCAGATCGCTGTATGGGTGATGTACCGGGCGCAGCACCGGGGTGAGGACGAGTATTTCGTCGGTCGCCAGATCCAGCTTGATACGTGGCGGATCGCCCGTGCGACCTAATGGACCACGGTAGCCAACACGGCCTTGCGCCGACGGATTGCCGCGTGGATTAGTGAAGACTTCGAACCTGCGTGCCTCGGGCGGGAGTTGCAGGCCGCAAGCATCGTAGACCCAATCGCCGATTTCCTCGAACACTTCAGAGAGGAATTTTTCGTCTAAGTGCTCTGGGTCCTGAAGCGTGAAATCGAGATCTTCGGAGAACCGATAGGTTTCGAAGTAGCACTTCTTCAGGCAGGTGCCACCCTTGAACACCCACCGAGGACCAATTGCCGGGTGGGCAGCAATACCGGCGAGGAACCATCCAAGCGCGTAGTCTTTCTCGACGACATGCGCTTGGAGTTGAATCTCGGCAGCGAGTGCCATGATCTCTGGTTTGGCAATCATGATTTGGCGTCGCGCAACTCGCTGGCAGGCACCCAGATACGCCATGCGGTGACCAGGTGATCAGCTGGGAGCGAGGGGTCGAGCTTGGCGTAGCCGGTGGTGAGTTTTTCGCGGCATGTCTTGATGAGCGTGACTTGATCGGGGCGATCACGTTGCAGCAAGAAACCGAGACGCTTGTAGACCGAGCCGATACCAAGCTTGTCGGCATGACTGCCCAGTTTGTCGACCTCCTTGGGCTGTGCGTCGAGCAGATGATTCAGCATCTCTGCCACATGGCGAATACCTCCACCCAGCGCCGGATTGGCAAGCATGTCGACCAACGTACGAGCAGAATCGGATACCGACACGCGTGTACCGCCGCGCCAGACGGTCTTCAGTCCAACGAAGCGGGATGCTGGCACGGTATGCAGTTCGAATCGGGCTTTGCGCAATACGAGCTTGCGATCACGCGGGCGCGTCGCGGTCATCACACATAGCGAGCGGAAAATCTGCTCGGTCAAGCCCCAATGCTCGGCAGCCGACCAGCCACCGATGTAGCATGGGGAGAACATTGTCGCTGCAATAGCCCAAGTATCGTCTAGTGCGATATCTGGTGATTCCGACTCGATGGGTACCGGAACATAGGTGCCACGACGAACCCTAGCCAACCAGCCCGCGCGCGACCAAGAAGCTAGCCGGCGAGCGGCGATCTCGGGAGTTAGCCCAAGCGTTACTGCTGCTGCTGAGGGAGTCACAATAGGCGGATTGTCGCGGAGCAGCATGCTGAGCTGTTTTCGGGAAATTGCGCTAAGTCCGATTGGCTTCATGACTATATCTTAAGCGTAATAACGTCGCGTGTGTGCACATTTCTACGCTTTGCATATAGCAACCATTGGAGTGTCGTCGTTATTAATAATCTCCTAATGTGCCGGCACTATCGGACTTACCGCTGCCAGTCATCTACGATAGTTCAGACCACCGAGCGGACGGTTGTGGCCCGCATCCGGGGTGCCAACTTTGAGCATATGCGCGGCCGATCAATGCAAGGTGAGGTGGTGACCTTTGATTCATGTCCGCTCGCTTCCACATTTTGGAGTCTCGCTCCAAGTGCCCCCGGCCTCACTGAAATCCGGAAACCAACTCGCCTTTGGTGCTGGCGACACGCCGTATCGCATTCAATAATAATCAACAGGGTCAAAGACCGCTATTGAGAGGTGGTGCCAATATTGATACCATCGCTTTAGGCAGTCTTTTCAGAAAATTCTCGACCAGATGCGACGCGAGCCAAGCAATGTGCGGTTCAGCGATCTCAAAAAAGTTTGCGAATTGCATTTTGGAAAGCCGCGCCAAATGGGTAGCAGTCATGCCGTGTTCAAGACGCCCTGGATAGGCGATCCACGGATCAACATTCAGGACGACAAGAGCAAGGCCAAGACGTATCAGGTCAGACAGGTACTGCTAGCAATCGAAAAATTGGAGGGCATTCGCAATGAGCGTTGATCATTACACCTACCGCGTTACCTGGTCGGCCGAGGACGGCGAACACGTCGGCCTGTGTGCCGAATTTCCGTCGTTGTCGTGGCTGTCGAAAACTCCAGAAGCCGCCTTGAAGGGAATCCGCCGGGTCGTGGCCGAAGTAGTAATCGACATGCAGACCACTGGCGAGGTCGTTCCCGTGCCACTGGCAGAAAAGCACTACAGCGGCGAGTTCCGCGTCCGCATTCCGCCGCAGGTACATCGTGCCTTGGCGACACAGGCTGCCGAGCAGGGAGTCAGTCTGAATCGTCTGGCCAGCGCCAAGCTTGCGGCTTGAAATCTTTTTGAACCATGTCGCAACCGAAGGCCGATGAACTGGAACCAAACGCTATTGCGGCTTTGGAGACCGCTCTGGCACAAACGCGGGCGGATTTGGCGGCAGGAAGGATAGTATGCGAATCGCCTGAAGCGCATCTCGTGCGAACCAAGTTCGAGTTGGAAATCCTTCCTATGAACATAGGTAATAACGATGCGGTTGATTGATGGCGGTCGGCCATTTCGTCAGTTGGTGCTGACGACACGCCGTATAGGTATTTCTCACGATTTGCCCGAGGTCATGATCGGAGCAACCTAATACCTCGGACAAATAATTTGTGACTCAACCAAGCGGATCAGGCACAACCCTCCGTTGGCCGGACCGGGTGTTGGTTCGGCGTGGTACGAAATAGTCAGGCTCGTCGCCCGAGAAGTTCATTCATACCAGACACCTCGGCCAGCCCCACGCTGCCTCAGTTGTCCGCGATTGACCAGGGCGCGGAAATGTTGCTTGAGCGTATTGCGATTGCCGCCGGTCAGGCGCATCACATCGCCCATGGTCACGCGTCCATGCTCTCTGGCGAATTCGACGATATGCAGCGAGAGTTCGGGCAATGCGGCCAGCACAATTTTTTCGCGCTCGATCTTGCGATTGAGGCGTCGCACTTGCTCTGCCAGCGCACGCAGGAAGAAGACCAGCCAAGGCTGCCAGTTTGGTGATTTGGTTCGGATCGTGCCTTGCGTCTGCCGCAGCGCAAGGTAATAGCCTTCCTTGCTCTGTTCGATCACGCTTTCCAGCGAGCTGTAGGGCACGTAGGCATAGCCTGCCTGCAGCAGCAACAAGGTGGTCAGCACCCGGCTCAGTCGGCCATTGCCGTCCTGAAAAGGATGTATCTCCAGAAAGACCACCATACAAATGCCGATGAGCAGCAGCGGGTGGAGCCGCGTGGCGGCGCGCTCGTCCTTGAACCAGGTGACCAGCTCGGTCATCAGGCGCGGCGTATCGAAGGGTGTCGCGGTATCGAACACCACGCCCAATTGTTTGCCCTCGTCATCGAAGGCGACTACGCTGTTGGCGGAGGTCTTGTAGCTGCCCCGATGCCAGGCGTCCTTTTCGCTGTAGGTCAGCAGATCACGGTGCAGCTGCTTAATGTGGTTCTCGGTCAGCGCGATGTCCTGCCAGGACAAGAAAATCAGTTCCATCACTTTGGCATAGCCAGCGACTTCCTGTTCATCGTGAGTCGAGAAGGACTTGATCTGCAGCGCGGACAGCAGACGCTCGATTTCTCGATCCGACAGTCGGCTGCCCTCGATGCGGGTGGACGAGCCTATGCTCTCGATGGTGGCAACGCGGCACAAGGCCATGAGACGATCAGGCGCCAAGGTACCGAGCGAGCGCCAAGCCCCCTTGAACTCATCAATACCCGCAATGAGGTTAAGGATCTCGGGGCTTATCTGTACGGTATGAGATGGAATCATGACTACCAATACTACACCCATTTACACCCATTTCGACAGAACATCTGTTGCGGATGAGCCGCGCATTTGTCCATCCATTTACACCCATTTTTGTAGGTAGTCGCCTTTGGTGCTGGTGGCACGCCGTATCACCAGCACCAACTGACAAATTCAAGACTCAACCAAACGGATCCGGCACAAACCCGGCGCTACCTGGGAATGGCGCTGGTTCAGCCCGACGTGGGGCGGGGATGACGCCGCGCGCAATGAGATTGGCACGCGAGTCGTAGTAGATGGTGATGATTTCGTCGGGCGTATCGCTGTTGCGGGCGAACTCGGTGTAGCGCGTGGGTGAATGTTCGCGCTCGCCGTGGCCGGTACCGAG
>JANYAW010000349.1 GCA_025361105.1 Rhodocyclaceae bacterium
GCGTCCACGAAGAAGCTGATGTGCGCGTTGAAATTGATCGCGAGTCCGGCGAATTTGAATCCTTCCGTCGCTGGCTGGTGGTGCCCGACGACATGGTCGAGATTCCGGAACAGCAAACCGGTTTGACTGCCGCCAGAAAGCAAATCGAAGACATAGAACTCGATGATTACATCGAAGAAGGTTTGGAGCCGGTCGGCTTCGGTCGCATCGGCGCGCAGGCTGCCAAGCAAGTCATCAATCAACGCATTCGCGATGCCGAGCGCGAGCAGCTGCTCAATGATTTCCTTGAGCGAAAAGAGCATCTCATCTCTGGCACTGTCAAGCGCATGGAGCGCGGTAATGCAATCATTGAAGCGGGTCGTATCGAAGCATTGTTGCCGCGCGATCAAATGATTCCGAAAGAAAATCTGCGTCCCGGCGATCGCGTCCGTGCGTGGTTGCAAAAAGTTGATCGGCAAGCACGTGGTCCGCAGCTGATTTTGTCGCGTACCGCGCCTGGTTTCATCATGAAATTGTTTGAGCTGGAAGTCCCCGAAATTGAAGACGGCTTGTTGGAAATCAAAGCCGCTGCACGAGACCCTGGCATGCGCGCCAAGATTGCTGTGAAGTCCAACGATCCACGCGTCGATCCTATCGGCACCTGTGTTGGCATGCGTGGTTCGCGCGTTACTGCGGTGACCAACGAACTGTCCGGCGAGCGGGTCGACATCATTCATTGGGCGGCCGATCCGGCGCAGTTTGTGATTGGTGCTTTGGCACCAGCCGAAGTGCAAAGCATCGTGGTCGATGAGGAACGTCATGCGATGGATGTGGTGGTTGATGAAGCCAACCTCGCCATTGCGATCGGTCGCGGTGGCCAAAATGTGCGCCTCGCGTCCGAGCTCACGGGTTGGACTATCAACCTGATGACTATTGAGCAATCGCAAGTCAAATCAGAATCTGAGCACGCCACCATACGCAGCTTGTTTGTTGAGCGACTCGACGTGGACGAAGAAGTTGCCAACATTTTGATTGAAGAGGGATTCTCGTCGCTCGAAGAAATCGCCTACGTTCCATTGGCCGAAATGCTGGAGATTGCAGCGTTCGATGAAGCGACGGTCAATGAATTACGTGACCGTGCGCGCAACGTAATTTTGACGGCAGCAATCTCTGACGAAGAGCAGTTGGAAAAAGTATCTGATGATTTGCTTGCCGTTGAAGGCATGGACAAGGCATTAGCCGCCAGCCTCGCTACACATGCAATCACCGATCGTGACGGACTTGCCGATCTTGCTGTGGATGAGTTGGTGGAGCTGACTGGAATTGATCAAGCACGAGCAACGGAAATTATTACCGCCGCGCGCGCGCATTGGTTTGCCGTAGAAGAATAAGGGTGGCCGTATGGATCAAATGACCGTTTCACAATTTGCGACCGAGCTGAAAATGCCGGCCACCGCGCTATTGGAGCAGCTCGCCAAAGCCGGTGTGGCAAAAGAGGCAACGGGCGATGCCGTTTCCGAGCAGGATAAATCCAAGCTACTCGACTATTTGCGTAAATCGCATGGCGAAACTGCGCCCAAAGCAAAAATTACGTTATTGCGTAAGCAAACTAGCGAAATTCGGTCAGCCGACGCTACCGGTAAAGCGCGAACCATCCAGGTCGAAGTGCGCAAGAAACGCACCTTCGTCAAACGTGATCCACTGGAATTAGCGGCGGAAGCTGCGGCCGAAGCGCAAGCGGCAAAACCTGAAGTAGTCGAGGCTGCGGTCGTCGTCGAAACCGAGCCGACACCGCCGGTGGTTGAAATCGCCGCCGTCGCCGCAGTCGACATTGTGGCCGTGCCAGAACCGGTTGCCCCTGTCGTTGTAGAGGCAGCGCCAACGGTTGAAGTTGAGCCGGAAACAAATGTCGAAGCGGCCGACACCGCAGCAAAAGCGCTGACTGCAAAACCTGCTGCAGCACCGAAATCATCGGGTCGTGTTCGCTCGGTGATTACACCGGATCAGTTGGCGATTCGAGAAGCGGAAGCCAAGCGTTCCGCAAGACTCGCCGCACATCAAGCGGCTGAGGTCAAAGAAAAGCAGGATCGCGAAGCAAGAGCGCGTGCCGAAACGGAAGCAAAAGCAACTCAACAGGTCGCGGCCGTAGCCACCGCAGCCGCAGCCAAAAAAGCCAAAGAACCTGCTGCTGGTGTTACCGGCACGATACACAAGCCAGCTGGCAAGACTGACGAAACAAAAGCCAAAACCGCCAAGAAGGATGCGTGGAAAGAAGACGCAGCAAAAAAACGTGCCATCAAGACGCGCGGCGACACCGGCCCTGCGGGTTGGCGCGGTGCTAAAGGCGGCGGTCGTCATGGATCGCGCCATGGAGCGAGCAACGAAGCTGCAGCGCCAGCACAACCTATCGAGTTCATCGCTAAAGAAATCCACGTGCCAGAAACCATTTCGGTTGCCGATCTCGCGCACAAGATGGCGGTGAAGGCGACAGAAGTCATCAAGCTGATGATGAAAATGGGTTCAATGGTCACCATCAACCAAGTTATTGACCAAGAAACGGCGATGATTCTGGTTGAAGAAATGGGGCACAAGGCTGTCGCCGCTAAGCTCGACGATCCGGATGCATTTCTCGATGACGATACCGAATCGCATACCGCTGAATTGTTGCCCCGCGCACCGGTCGTGACGGTGATGGGACACGTCGATCATGGTAAAACTTCCTTGCTGGATAGCATTCGCAAAGCGCGTGTTGCGCACGGCGAAGCGGGTGGCATCACACAGCACATCGGTGCCTATCACGTTGAAACGCAGCGTGGCATGATTACGTTTTTGGATACACCGGGTCACGAAGCGTTTACAGCGATGCGTGCGCGTGGCGCGAAAGCCACCGACATCGTTATTTTGGTGGTTGCCGCCGATGACGGCGTGATGCCGCAGACCAAGGAAGCGATTCATCACGCCAAAGCTGCTGGTGTTGCGCTGGTGGTTGCGGTCAACAAAATCGACAAGCCCGGCGCGAACATAGAGCGCGTCAAACAAGAACTAATTGCCGAAGGTGTAGTGCCGGAAGAGTACGGCGGTGACTCACCGTTCGTGCAAGTTTCGGCAAAAACCGGTGAAGGTATTGATGCTTTGCTTGAGCAAGTTTTGCTTCAGGCTGAAGTTCTCGAATTGAAAGCGCCGCGCGATTCTGCCGCCAAAGGCTTGGTGATTGAAGCGCGACTCGATAAAGGTCGTGGCCCGGTCGCAACGATTCTGGTTCAATCCGGCACGCTCAAGCGCGGTGATTCTTTGCTCGTCGGTGCTGTGTTCGGCCGCGTGCGTGCCATGCTTGACGAGAACGGAAAATCTGTCGAATCTGCCGGCCCGTCGATACCGGTAGAAATTCAGGGTTTGACCGATGTACCGGCAGCAGGTGATGAAGCGATGGTGTTGGGTGACGAGCGCAGAGTTCGTGAAATCGCACTGTTCCGGCAAGGCAAATTCCGCGATGTGAAGTTGGCCAAGCAACAAGCCGCCAAGCTCGAAGGCATGTTCGATCAAATGACGGAAGGCGAAGTGCAAACCTTGCCGCTGGTCATCAAGGCCGACGTACAAGGTTCGCAAGAAGCATTGATGCATTCGTTGACACGTCTATCAACACCGGAAATCAAGATTGTGATTGTGCATTCTGCGGTTGGTGCAATCAGCGAATCTGATGTCAATCTCGCTGCCGCATCGAAAGCCGTCATCATCGGTTTCAATTCGCGCGCGGATGCTGGTGCACGCAAGATTGCCGAAAATTTCGGTGTCGATATTCGCTACTACAACATTATTTATGACGCCGTCGACGAAGTGCGCGCGGCCATGTCAGGCATGTTGGCACCGGAACGTCGCGAAGCAGTGATTGGCATGGTTGAAGTGCGACAAGTTTTCCGTATCTCGAAGATTGGTGCGGTCGCCGGTTGTATGGTGTTGTCAGGCTTGGTCAAGCGCAATGCGTCAGTGCGAGTGCTGCGTGACAACATCGCGATTCACACCGGCGAACTGGAGTCGCTCAAGCGTTTCAAAGATGACGTTCGCGAAGTCAAGGAAGGCTTCGAGTGCGGTTTGAACTTGAAGAATTTCAATGACATCAACGAAGGCGATCAACTTGAAGTTTTTGAGATTCAGGAAATCACGCGCACGCTGTAATTGCGGTCGAACACGGTCGACACTCGATGGCAACAAAGCAAGGTTTTGCGCGATCTGATCGCATCTCGGAACAAATCCGCCGCGAGTTGGCGGATTTGATTCGCTTTGGTCTCAAAGACCCACGCCTGAGTTCGCATCTGGCACTGGTGACGATTACGGATGTCGAAACGACGCGAGACTATTCTCACGCCAAGATTTTCTTCACGTCCTTATCGCCCAGCGCTGCCAAGGAAGAAATCACCGAAGGGCTTAAACGTTCGGCAGGGTTTTTGCGACGCGAATTGGGCAAGCGCATTCGCCTACACAAGATTCCCGAATTGCATTTTGTTTTTGATGCTTCAGTTGAATACGGGAGCCGCCTATCGCGCCTGATTGACGACGCAGTTGAATCGGATGCTGAGCGTGGCGATAAGCCGCGCGAAGAGTGACTGCCGTGGGTGCTGGTAACGGCGTGAAAAAAATCCGCCGCAAACTCGATGGCGTCTTGTTGCTCGACAAACCCATAGGCATGAGTTCCAACCAAGCCTTGCAAGCCGCGCGGCGGATATTTAACGCACAAAAGGCCGGACACACAGGAACGCTCGACCCATTAGCGACTGGATTGTTACCGCTGTGTTTTGGCGAAGCCACCAAATTTGCCGGCGAATTACTCGATGCCGACAAGACCTATACCGCGACTTTGAGTCTTGGCATTACCACTGATACAGGCGATGCTGAAGGCCGTGAAATTACGCGGCAAGCCGTGAGTGCAACGCAAGATGAAGTCGCTGCCGTGATAGCGCGTTTTCGGGGCGAGATTGAGCAAATTCCGCCCATGTATTCAGCGCTCAAGCGCGATGGAAAACCGCTCTACGAGTACGCGCGAGCCGGCATAGAAGTTGAGCGTGCGCCACGCAAAATCACCATCCACAAAATCGAAATGTTGGAATGCCGTGACGAGCAAGTCAGTATCAAAGTGACATGCAGCAAAGGTACGTATATCCGCACATTAGCGGTCGATATTGGTGAGCGCTTGGGGTGCGGCGCACACTTGATTGCGCTGCGCCGCACGGAAACGGGGGGCATGTCAGTCGCCTCGGCGATTACGCTCGATGTATTGCAAGCGATGTGCGAAGACGAGCGCAATACCGTCTTGCTTCCGGCAGACGCATTAATCGCCCATTTGCCAGCGTTTCAGCTAGACGCAGGGGTGTCCGCCAAGGTGATGCAAGGAAGAGCGGTTGAGTGCCCATTTGTCTGCCGCGACGGCGTATCACCAGCACCAACTGGCGAGCGATCAGATTCACGCGTCCGTCTGTACGACGACGGCAGGAAGTTCCTCGGTCTTGGAACGCTTACCGACGATGGCTGGTGCAAACCCTTGCGACTGGTCGCGAGTAATTGATATTCATGGCAAAAACTGCGACAAACCGCTTGATACATCAGTGTGAGCGCCGCTATAATCTCGCGTTCGCTAAAAGACAAACATAACAGTAATCGCAAGGAACCTATTTCATGGCAATTTCTACCCCCGAAAAAGCAAAAATCGTCACTGATTATCAACGTGCGCAGGGCGACACCGGATCTCCTGAAGTGCAAGTGGCACTGCTCACTGCTCGCATCAATGATTTGACCAGCCATTTCAAAGCCCACACCAAAGATCATCATTCTCGTCGTGGACTGCTGATGATGGTGAGCCAACGTCGCAAATTGCTTGATTACTTCAAGCGCAAGAATGCTGATGGCTACAAAGCGCTGATTGAGCGTCTTGGCCTGCGCAAGTAAGGAAAAGTTGTCGCGTTTGCGTGTAGCGCAACCAATGTCACTTTTGAAATATTCGTTGTAGATCATCAAGCCGATGCGGCCATTGTGGCGGCATCGGCTTTAATTTTTTGTGAAAAGGAAAATCTGTGTTTAATCCGACCAAGAAAAGCTTTGCCTACGGCGAACATACCGTCACCGTAGAAACCGGCGAGATTGCTCGCCAAGCTGGCGGCGCAGTAGTTGTCAATATGGGCGACACCATGGTGCTTGCTACCGTCGTAGCGGCGCGTTCAGCCAAAGCAGGGCAAGATTTCTTCCCGTTGACCGTCGATTACCAGGAAAAAACTTACGCGGCCGGTCGCATCCCCGGTGGATTTTTCAAACGCGAAGGTCGTCCCTCAGAAAAAGAAATTCTGACTTGCCGCCTGATTGATCGCCCGATTCGCCCGCTGTTCCCCGAAGGCTTCTATAACGAAGTGCAAGTCATATGTACCGTGATGTCATGCAATCCGGAAATTGATCCGGACATTCCTGCGCTGATTGGCACCTCGGCTGCGCTGGCGATTTCCGGCTTGCCGTTCAACGGCCCGGTCGGTGCCGCGCGCGTCGGTTACATCGACGGCAAATACGTGCTGTGTCCGACCAAGACACAACTCGAGTCCACCCAATTGGATTTGGTGGTTGCCGGTACTGAAACAGCGGTGTTGATGGTCGAATCCGAAGCCAAACAACTGTCCGAGGAAGTCATGCTTGGCGCAGTGATGTTCGGTCACGAGCAAATGCAAGCGGCGATCAAAGCGATCAACGAAATGGTCGAAGTCGCAGGCAAACCTGAATGGGATTGGCAAGCGCCGGCAAAGGACGAAGCACTAATCGCGCGCGTCAGCGAACTCGCCGAAACTGAACTGCGCGCTGCCTACAAAATCACCAGCAAGCAAGCACGTACGCAAGCGACGCGTGAGATTTTCAAGAAAACCACCGCGACGCTGACTGAGGGTGTGGAAAACGCTCCTGACGCGAACACCATCGGCAGCACTTTGTTCGACTTGGAAGCCAAAATTGTTCGCAGCCAAATTTTGAATGGCGAACCACGCATTGACGGTCGTGATACCCGTACCGTGCGCCCTATCGTAGTTCGTAGCGGCGTATTGCCGCGCACTCACGGTTCGGCGTTATTCACCCGAGGCGAGACACAAGCGCTGGTGGTTGCCACACTAGGCACCGGTCGCGACGAGCAAATCATCGACGCGCTACAAGGCGAATATCGTGATCGTTTCATGCTTCACTACAACATGCCTCCCTACGCCACCGGCGAAACTGGCCGCGTTGGTACGCCCAAGCGTCGCGAAATCGGACATGGCCGTTTGGCCAAACGTGCACTGGTCGCTGTGTTGCCATCGGCAGATGAATTCGGTTATTCGATGCGCGTGGTTTCAGAAATCACCGAGTCCAATGGCTCATCATCGATGGCGTCGGTTTGTGGCGGCTCTCTGGCGCTAATGGATGCGGGCGTGCCGCTCAAAGCCCATGTTGCCGGTATTGCGATGGGGCTTATCAAGGATGGCAATCGCTTCGCAGTGCTGACCGACATTTTGGGCGACGAAGATCATCTTGGCGACATGGATTTCAAAGTTGCGGGAACTGAAAGTGGAATCACCGCGCTGCAAATGGACATCAAGATTCAAGGCATCACCAAAGAAATCATGCAAGTCGCGCTGGCACAAGCCAAGGACGCACGCTTGCATATTCTTGGCATCATGAATGGTTCAATGGCAGGTGCGCGAGAAGAAGTTTCGACCTACGCGCCGCGCATGATTCATATCAAAATTAACCCTGAGAAAATACGTGACGTGATTGGCAAAGGCGGTGCGGTAATACGTGCACTGACCGAAGAAACCGGCTGCGTGATCGATATCGAAGATGACGGCAACATCACCATCTCGTCGGTCAATGCGGATGCCGCGCAAGTCGCCAAAAAACGCATAGAAGACATCACTGCCGAAGTTGAAGTCGGGCGCGTTTATGAAGGCACGGTTTTGCGTTTGTTGGACTTCGGTGCGATTGTGAGTTTGTTGCCGGGCAAAGACGGGCTACTACATATTTCGCAAATTGCCAACGAGCGCGTCAACGCCGTGTCTGACCATTTGAAAGAAGGTCAGATCGTTAAAGTCAAAGTTATCGAGACCGACGATAAAGGTCGCGTGCGCTTGTCGATGAAGGCAGTTGCTGCTGACATCGCTGCCGCAACTGCTACTGCGCCAGTAGCGGATGCGCCGCAAGCGTAAGCTGTCTTAGTGCAAAAAAAGGACGCTACGGTGTCCTTTTTTGTTAATGAAACTGAATCACTCAGTGGCTCACTTGCCAATTTGCTTTTCGCGATGTTCTTCCAAGGTTTTGCAATCAATACACATCGTCGCGGTGGGTCGCGCTTCCATGCGTTTGAGGCCAATCTCAACACCACATGAGTCGCAAAAACCGTAATCGCCGTTATCAATACGCATGATTGATTCATCAACTTTCTTAATCAACTTGCGCTCGCGATCACGATTGCGAAGTTCGAGTGCAATGTCCGATTCTTGACTCGCCCTGTCGTTTGGGTCGGCGAACACGGTCGCCTCATCTTGCATGGTGTGCACCGTGCGATCAATATCGCCCATCATTTCACGCTTCAAGTGCTCCAGTAGCGCGCGAAAATGTGCGTATTGTTTCTTGTTCATGTATTGCTCGCCTTTTTTCGCTGCATAAGGCGCGAGCTGTTTTTTTTCCAGCAATTCGTCTGCCATTTCAGTAAGTCCGTTTTGTGCGAAGGGGGACTTTATAGCGGAAACGCCCCCCCACTGCAAGTTGAGTTTTACTATCGTTTGTAAGACGGCTATTTGCGAGGAATTTGCGCAATCTGTTTGACTGCCAACGGCGAAATTGATTAGAATACGCCTGCGCTCGGGGTGTGGCGCAGCCCGGTAGCGCGCTTGCTTTGGGAGCAAGATGTCGAGAGTTCGAATCCCTCCACCCCGACCAAATTCCCATGTAATTTGTTGAATCGCTGACTGATTTTTCGTGCGAGCCTTCACCGGTTCTGCACGAACTTTCAAACTTGGCGGTTCAACACTTGTAGATGCCTGATGATCAAACTGCTCAGCGTGTTCTCAAAGGCCGCCCGTAGCTCATCTGGATAGAGCACCGGCCTTCTAAGCCGGGGGTAACAGGTTCGAGTCCTGTCGGGCGGACCAGCCTCTTGAGCGACGCTTGCTACGTAAGTGATGGCGGCGTAACAGGAGTTTCGCAAAGCACTGCTCTGCGCCTGTGTAGCCGGTCGGTTGCGCAAAGCCGACACTCCGCTTTAGCACCAAAGGCGTGGAAACAAGTTCCACGCCGATTGTTTGCTTACAGATATTTCCCCAGTTCGTACTTCGCAATTTGATTCCGATGCACTTCGTCGGGACCGTCGGCAAGGCGCAACGTTCTAGCACCTGCGTAGGCTGCGGCGAGCAGAAAATCATCTGAAATGCCGCCACCGCCGTGCACTTGCATGGCCCAATCAATGACTTGGCAGGCCATGTTGGGTGCGACGACTTTAATCATGGCGATTTGTTGTTGGGCGATTTTGTTGCCCGCCGTGTCCATCATCCATGCCGCGTTAAAGGTCAGCAAACGTGCTTGGTCGATCAGGCAACGCGCCTCTGCGATGCGCTCGCGTGTCACGCCTTGATCGGCTACGGGTTTGTGAAAGGCAACACGAGAGAGCGCGCGTTTGCACATCAATTCCAGTGCACGTTCAGCCAGGCCAATCAAGCGCATGCAATGGTGAATACGGCCTGGGCCAAGGCGACCTTGGGCGATTTCAAAGCCGCGGCCTTCACCGAGCAAAATGTTACTTACTGGCACGCGCACATTTTCAAAACTCACTTCGCCGTGGCCGTGGGGTGCGTGGTCGTAACCGAACACATTGAGTGGTCGCACCATGGTCACACCTGGCGCATCCATCGGCACCAAAATCATAGATTGCTGGCTATGCAAACTGACGTTATCGGGATCAGTTTTACCCATGAAAATTAAAATCTTGCAGCGCGGATCCGGTGCGCCGGAAGTCCACCATTTACGTCCGTTGATGACATATTCATCACCGTCGCGCACGATGCTGGCGGCGATGTTAGTGGCATCGCTTGACGCCACCGCAGGTTCTGTCATTGCGAAGGCCGAGCGAATTTCGCCAGCCAGCAAGGGCTTGAGCCACTTTTCTTGCTGCGCGGGTGAACCATAACGCGCCAGCACCTCCATGTTGCCGGTGTCGGGAGCCGAACAGTTAAAGATTTCGGGCGCGATTTCCGAGCGACCCATGATTTCGCACAGTGGTGCGTATTCGAGATTGGTGAGTCCGGCACCCAGGGATGATTCGGGCAGAAACAAATTCCACAACCCTTCAGCGCGCGCCTTGTTTTTCAATTCATCGACAATCTTGGTCGGTATCCAGGGATTTCCGGCGCGACGATTGGTCGCAACTTCCTCATGAAATTTAGCCTCGTTCGGATAAACGTGCGCATTCATGAACGCAGTGACACGTTGTTGCAAGTCTTTGACTTTTACGGTGTGAGTGAATTCCATGGTAGTTCCTCGGGCTAAGTAGAACGATTAGGTAGAGCGGATAATTTTTTCAACTTCGAGCCAGGCTTGGGCGGCCAGTGGCTTGGCTTTTTGGCCGGCCGCCAACGCATCTGCGCTCGATGCGTTGCCTTGCAGCGCACGCGCCATGATGCCTTGCATGATGGAGGCGAGGCGAAACATGTTGAAGGCCATGTAGAAATTCCATTCCGCCGCATGTATTGGTTTGCGCCCTGTCCTCGCACAATATTTCGCACCGTACTCAGCTTCGCTGGGAATGCCGAGCGCCTTCAAGTCATGACCAAGTAAACCTCGGAACTGCCCGGGCGAGACACGCCAAACCATGCAGTGATAGGAAAAATCCACCAGCGGATGGCCGAGTGTCGACAGTTCCCAATCAAGCACTGCCAACACGCGCGGCTCGGTGGGATGAAACACCATGTTGTCGAGCCGGTAGTCGCCGTGCACGATGCTGGTTTCATCGCCAATTGGGATGTTTCTTGGCAACCATTCAATCAGCTTGTCGAAGGCTTCAATTTTTTCGGTTTCGGCTGCGCGATATTGTTTGCTCCAACGCGCGATTTGACGTTCCAAATACTGATTGGTGCGCCCGTAATCGCCGAGGCCGATACCTTCGTAGTCAACGCAATGCAAGGACGCGATGACGCGATTCATTTCATCAAAAATTGCGGCGCGTTCGGTCGATGTCGAGTTCGGCAACGAGGGATCCCACAAGATGCGACCATCAATACAATCCATCACATAAAACATGGTGCCGATTACGGCATCGTCTTCGCATAAGGCGTAGGTTTTGGCAACGGGAACATCGGTGTTGGCAAGCGCCGAAATCACCCGAAATTCGCGGTCAACGGCATGTGCGCTAGGAAGCAATACACCAGGCGGCTTTCGGCGCAATACATAGCGCTTGTCATCGGTATGCAGCAAAAAAGTCGGATTGGATTGACCACCTGCAAATTGTTCAACAGTCAAAGCACCGCGAAATCCCTCAACGTTGGCATTCATCCATCGCGTAAGCGAGGCGATATCAAATGCATGCGCAACGGCAACCGGACGCGTGTCATGTAGTGGAAGATTCATTCACAAATCTCCAGAAGAGTAGGTGAGCTTCACTTCGTCAGTTGGTGCTGACGACACGCCGTTAAAACACGAATCAACACACTGAGGCACCACCATCGACGGCGATGTATTGACCGGTGACGTGACGCGACGCTTCCGAGGCAAGGAACACCGCGGTTCCCATCAAGTCCTCGTCGCCACCCAAACGATGCAGCGGCGTGCGCGCAATCATTTGTTCGCCCATGCGCTCAATCAACACATTTGCCATTTTGGTCGGAAAAAAGCCCGGGCAAATCGCGTTCACGTTGATGTTGTGTTGTCCCCATTCAGCGGCCAGGGCGCGGGTGAAATTGATGTCCGCACCCTTCGATGTGTTGTAGGCGATGGTTGCCATTCCTGGTGGATTGCCGGACAACCCGGCGACTGAGGCGACGTTGATAATCTTGCCGGATTTTTGCGGAATCATTGCCCGCTTGCCGACTTCTCGGCACAGGAAAAACATCGCGTTGATATTCAAATCCATGACTTTGTTCCAGGCTTCGTCAGGATAATTTTCTGCCGGTGCGCCCCACGATGCGCCAGCGTTGTTCACCAGAACATCGATGCGACCAAAGGCATCCAGCACCGTGCTCACCAAGCCGGGAATTTGATCGAATTTTGACAAATCATTGGTGACGGTCAGGCATTCAATTCCTAGCGCTTCCAGATGCGTTTTGGCTTCTGCCAACTCGTTGGCTTTGCGTGCGCTGATGGCGACCTGCGCCCCCATCTCGCCCATCGCTTGTGCCATTTGCAAGCCAAGCCCGCGTGAGCCACCGGTGATTAACGCAACTTTTCCTTCGAGGCTAAAAAGATTTTTTACACTCATCTCAGCACACCTCGAACAGGCCAGCCGCGCCTTGGCCGCCGCCAATGCACATCGTGGTGACGACATATTTCACGCCACGCCGTTTGCCTTCAATCAGCGCATGTCCAACTAAACGTGCGCCAGATACGCCGTAAGGATGGCCGACGGCGATGGCACCGCCATTGACGTTGAGTTTGTCGAGTGGAATGCCCAGGGTATCTGCGCAATACAAAACTTGCACAGCGAAGGCTTCGTTGAGTTCCCACAG
>JANYAW010000359.1 GCA_025361105.1 Rhodocyclaceae bacterium
CATGAAGTCGCGCGGCTGCTATGAAACACCCGGCGGCGCGATTTTGCTGCGCGCACATCGTGCCATCGAGTCGATTTGTCTGGATAGAGAAGTCGCGCATTTGAAAGACGACTTGATGCCACGCTACGCCAGCATGATTTACAACGGCTATTGGTGGAGCCCTGAACGCAAGGCCTTGCAAGTGTTGATTGACCATACACAGCAAAGCGTCAATGGCTGGGTGCGGGTCAAACTTTATAAAGGCAGTGTCAGCGTGGTAAGTCGCGATTCCAAAACCGATTCCCTGTTCGATTCCACCATCGCGACCTTTGAAGATGACGAAGGCGTGTACAACCAAAAAGATGCACACGGGTTTATCCGCTTGAATGCATTGCGCATGCGCATCGCGGCGAATCGTGCAACAAGCAACTCAACAACGCGCCCAAGCAAAAAGAAATAGGAGTCTTGCAATGCCGCAGTTTGAAAATGTGTCGGTAGTCAAAAAAGCCAATGTGTATTTCGATGGGAAATGCGTCAGCCATACCGTCCTGCTGGCCGATGGAACGCGCAAAAGTGTTGGCGTAATCATGCCGTCTATGCTGACCTTCAAAACCGGCGCGGCTGAAATCATGGAGACGGTTTCCGGTTCCTGCCGCTATCGCTTGAGCGGGCTGGATTGGGCAACCGCAAATGCGGGCGAGTTATTCGCCGTGCCGGAAAACTCAAGCTTCGACATTGAAGTCAACGGCGAGCCGTATCACTATGTTTGTCATTTTGCGTGATGGGAAAATTCACCAGTTGGTGCTGGTGATACGCCGCCAGACCTAAGTCGGAGCGAACCAAATGCCTTCCTTTGACATCACCTCAGAAGCCGATATGGTGGCGCTAAAAAACGCCGTGGATATTGCTGGCCGTCACATTGGAAATCGTTACGATTTTAAAGGCACTTCGGCGCGCGCCGAGTTGAACGAGAAAGACAAGACGATCATGATTTACGGTGATTCCGAGTTCCAACTCGCGCAAGTCAAAGACATTTTGTTTCCCGAAATGGAAAAGAAAGAACACGAAAGCACTAAACGGCTGGATGCTGGCGATATGCAAACGGTATCCGGCAATAAATCCAAGCAGGAACTCAAAATCAAAGTCGGCATTGAAATCGAGTTGGCAAAAAAAATTGTCAAAATGATTAAAGACAGCAAGCTCAAAGTACAAGCCAGCATTCAGGGCGACGCAGTGCGGGTCAGTGGTGCCAAGCGCGACTTGCTGCAAGACACGATTGCTCTGGTGCGAAAATCCATCACCGATTTTCCATTGCAATACGGAAATTTCCGCGATTAGGCAAAGCGGCGCATCCCGCGACCGAAGTGCTGCGGCGCGCAATCCACGCGACAAAAAATGAATCCCGTACCTGCAAGCCCGTCTGCAAGCCTGCTGTCAGGTAGTCCTGATGAAATGCTACTTTTCCTGCGGCGACGCTTTGCAGAAAGTGGTGCACAAATGGCAACGGCGCAAGCGACTGGTGCTGATCTTGATCTGATTGAAAGCCCCTTGACGCCGGCGGCAGTTTTAGTGCCGGTGGTGATGCGCGCAACGGGGCTGACGGTCTTGCTTACGCAGCGCACAGCACATTTACGCGATCACGCCGGGCAGGTCAGCTTCCCCGGCGGGCGTTGCGAGCCCAGCGACGCATCGTTTGAAGCCACAGCCTTGCGCGAGGCGGAGGAGGAGGTTGGTTTGTTGCCGACGCAAGTTGAGATCATCGGTCGCTTGCCAAGTTTTAGAACGATAACCAGTTTTAACGTAGTGCCAGTGGTGGGCTTGGTGAGTCCGCCACTCAACCTCAAGTTGGATGATTTTGAAGTCGCCGATGCGTTTGAACCGCCGCTGGAATTTTTGCTCGATGCGCGCAATCATGTGCGTCACGAAGTTGATGTAAAGGGCATTACGCGTGCCTATTGGTCTATGCCTTGGGGTGGTTATCACATCTGGGGCGCGACCGCCGGCATGCTGATTAGTTTTCGGGATTTTTTGTATTCGTCGCCATGAGCTTATTCGCTATCGTGTTGGTCTTGTTGCTCGAACAATTTCACGCTATCCCGGCGCGAAGAGTGGCGCGTGTGTGGTTCATAGCTTTGAGTGCCAAGCTCAAACAGCGTTTCAACGATGGCGAGTATCAACAAGGCGTGCTGGCGTGGGCGCTGCTGGCTGCCCTGCCGACCATATGCGTGTTAATCGCGTCGACCGTGCTGTGGTGGAATTCGCCGTGGTGGGCGTTTGCCTTGAGTTTTGGCGTGTTGTATTTCACGATGGGTTTGCGCCATTTTGGCAATCAATTCACCGCCATCTTGCACGCGCTTCAGTTTGCCGAAATTGAACGTGCACGCAGTCTGTTGGCGAATTGGTCGGGATTATCGACCGAGTGTTTGACTCCGACGGAAATTGCCGCTCAGGCTATTGCACGGGGCTTGTCCGACACGCATCAATATTTGTTCGCGCCGATTTTTTGGTTTGTGGTGCTCGGCCCGGCAGGCGCACTGATGTATCGCGTTGCGCAACTGCTTGATGCGCATTGGGGGCAAATCTGGCGTGCCAATCGCAGTGGCGTGCTCAGTGTTAATGGCGACGATGCTGGACGATTTGGTGAATTCACGCATCAAGCATTTTTTGTGATTGATTGGATTCCGGCGCGTCTAACCGGTGCTGCGCTGGCGCTGGCGGGCGACTTTGAAGATGCCGCGCAATGTTGGCGCACACAGCTTGGTCAAACGCCGACGATCTACGAGGAGATCGTGCTCGCCGCTGGCGCTGGTGCCTTGGGCGTGCGCTTGAACGTGGCGACCGCGACAGCCTTTGCGCCGGTAGGTGACGATGCCAGCGTCGCCGAATTTGGTCTTGGCGATGATGCGGATTCAAACGTCATGCAACGCGCCGCAGCGCTGGTTTGGCGTACGCTGTTGTTCATACTGATCTTGCTTGCGGTGATTTGGTTGAGCACGTGGCATCACTGACACATTTGGTACGCTTGGCACACATTTTTAATTTTTTTTAGGAGAAAATCATGTCTGAAAAACGAGAAGTAGTAGCACTGAGTGCCGTGCGCTCAGCAGTCGGAACCTTTGCCGGAGCCTTGTCCGGCATGGAACCTTGTGAGCTTGGTGGCCTGGTCATTAAGGAAGCAATTTTGCGCTCCGGTGTCGATCCGAAACAAGTGACCTTTGCCGCCGTCGGCAACGTTATCCCGACCGAATCGCGCTACCCCTACGTTGCCCGTGTCGCGGCAATACAAGGCGGTATGAGCATGGATTCGGTTGCCCTCGCCGTGAACCGCTTGTGCGGTTCGGCGCAACAAGCCATCGTCAATTCCGCGCAAGCGATTTTGCTCGGCGACGCAGATTTTGCAATCGGTGGCGGCGTCGAAGTGATGTCGCGTGGCGGCTATTTGTCAGCAGCGATGCGCTCCGGTGCGCGCATGGGCGACACAAAAATGATCGACACCATGGTTGCCGCATTGACCGACCCGTTCGGTGTCGGCCACATGGGCATCACCGCAGAAAACATGGCGGTCAAATGGGATATCTCGCGTGAAGCGCAAGACGCATTCGCACTGGCCTCGCATCAACGCGCCGCGGCAGCGATTGCCGCCGGCTATTTCAAATCGCAAATCGTGCCGATCACCATGCAAACGCGCAAAGGTGATGTGGTTTTTGACACAGATGAACATGTCAAAGCCAACACTTCGCTGGAATCATTGGCCAAGATGAAACCCGCGTTCAAGAAGGACGGCACAGTCACTGCCGGCAATGCCTCCGGCATCAACGATGGCGCAGCGTTTTTAGTGCTAGCCGATGCCGCCGCCGCACGCGCAGGCGGCCACAAAGCCATGGCGCGACTGGTCGCCTATGCAGTAGCAGGCGTGCCTAACGAAGTCATGGGCGAAGGCCCTATCCCGGCCTCCAAGCGTGCCCTGGAGCGTGCCGGATTGACGCTGGCGCAGATGGATGTCATCGAGTCCAACGAAGCATTCGCAGCACAGTCTTTGGGAGTGGCTAAAGGGCTCGGCTTGGACTTGTCCAAAACCAACGTCAACGGCGGCGCAATCTCGCTCGGCCATCCGGTCGGCGCGAGCGGCGCAGTGATCATCACCAAAGCGCTCTACGAACTGGAGCGCACCGGCGGCAAATATGCACTGGCAACCATGTGTATAGGCGGCGGGCAGGGGATAACTACGATTTGGGAAAGGCTGTAAGCGTTGAGAAATGGCGACACGGCGATCAAGAAGTTGTGACGGCGTGTCGTCAGCACCAACTGGAAAATTGCGATTCTGGGGGCACAGCGTGAAGTCCATTCGACGACATCGAATCGCGGCTGGTGTATTCGGTTTGAGTTTGCTGTGCTCTGTGAGCGCAGCAGCTACTGAAACATATTGGGAACGCTATCTCAATTACCCAAGCGCTGAGAATGCCAGGAAAGTGACGGAGATGACCTCGTCGCGAGGTTCAGATGCAGACGATGTAGACGGCGATAACGAAATCAATCTGCTGCGCACACAAGTGGTTGCTGGAGACAGATTTGCATTTCGGGCAACGCTTAGACTAATTATGAAATCGGACGGTGGACGGCTCGAGGACCTAATGGGTGTATTGGCGAGCGCAATACGACCGAAGCCCCAATTTTTTCTGGAAGAGGTTCTGTTAGCGAAAATCCATCCAGGAACGTTAAAGGGGATTCTTCGAAAGACTGGCCAACAATATGTTGACCGGAGAGAAGCCCAAGCCTACGAGTTAAAAATGCGACGAGCTGCACTTGCCTCGATTCGTGACAAGCATCTTCAAAAAATACGTCAGCAATGTTTGCGAATGCTCGAAAAATTCGAGTAGAGCAATAGGCGCAAACACTATAGCTTGGCATAGTGGCGCGCGGGTGTCCCATTGGTTTCCTGTTATGACGGCGTGTCCCCAGCACCAACTGGCGAAATTTTTTGTACGATGCAATTTTCTCGCCGGTAACTACCAGTGAAATGGCTTGATCGCCTTCAACACCGATTCGCCAATGTCCCGCTCATCGCTTACGGCTTGGCGACGACGAGTTTCATCAATCGCATGGGTGGCACGGCCAAGTTGTTCATGGCCTTGTATCTGCACGAGGCGCTGGGCTTTGATCTAAGCACCGTCGGCATATTGCTGTCGATTTATGGTGCGGGTTTGCTGGCCGGTTCCTTCTTCGTCTCGGTACTCACCGACTGGCTCTCGGCGCGCAAATTGATGCTGTGGAGTTTGCTGGGCAGCGCACTTGGTCTGGTGATTTTGTGCGGCGTGACGACCATTCCGACGCTTGCCATCGCGCTGCTTTTTGGCGGACTATGCGACGGCGGTTATCGTCCCGCGATGCAACGGGTGATGATGCAAAGCTGCGAGCCATTGGTTCGAATACATGCGCAATCCTTGCAGCGGGTGGCCGTCAATCTTGGTTTTGGGATGGGTGGTTTGGTTGGTGGCTGGTTTGCCGAATTTGATTATCGTTATGTTTTTGTCGCTGATGCAGTGACTTCAGTTGCGGCTGCCGTATTTTTGAAATGGGCGTTCACGCGCGCCGATGAGCGCACACCGGCGCAATCCATGCCGGCGAAAATTGCCGATGAGCGCTGGCCTTACTCTGACGTACCTTTTATTACTTTCATGCTGGCCTGCCTGTTGCTATCGACGGTTTATGCGCAGTCGGAAAGTACGATGACCAATTATTTGCGCGAGTATTTTTTGCTCTCACCAAAATGGATAGGTGCTACATTCGCGCTCAACGGATTGATGGTCGCCGTCTTGCAAATCCCGATTACCTTGCGTACGGAATTTTGGCCGCCACGCCGAACCATGATGGCAGGCGCGGCGACTTTGACTTTAGGGTTTGCGATTTTGCCGCTGGGCGCCGGGCTGGGTGAGACGGCGTGCATCCTTATGGCAATGCTGTCGACGGCGATTTACACCACCGGAGAAATGCTGTTGATGCCACCACAACTGGCGCTGGTGATGCAACGCGCCGATGCCGGACGTGCCGGGCATTATCTGGCGCTTTACAACGGCATCTGGGGCGGCAGGACCATGCTTGCGCCGCTGCTGGGCAATACTGTTTATGACCGCTTTGGCGGCCACGCGGTGTGGATGCTTTGCGCCGTGCTAGGTGTGTTGGCTTTGATGTTGCAGTTTCGTGCAATAGTGAAAATGCAGCAACTGCAAATCAGGCCGAATACAACTTGACCAAATCCTGCGCCGCAGTGGCGACGCGCTGACGCAAATCATTCGGAACCAGTACTTCGACATCGGTGCCGAATTTCAGGATGTCCATGATCAGTTCGCGGTGGTCGGTGTAGGGCAGCGAGAGGAGGTAGCGACCTTCGGCATCGGTTTCGCTGCGCTGATCCGGATGCCATGATTCCTGCGCGACCCAGCGTGCGCGTTCGGCCGAGAAGCGCAGCTTGGCCCATTTGATTTGCTTGCCGCTAAAAATCCCGTAGCCTGGGCCGAGGGTTTCGTCGATAGCGCGGGGCGACACATCACGGGCCTTTTGTTCAAGGATTTCGGCGTGCTGAATCGAATCAACGGCGAAATTTCGTAGACCCTTGCGCAAATGACACCATGCATCGAGATACCAATTCTCGCGGTAATACACCAGGCGTTGCGGAGATACATCGCGCTCGCTGGTCTCGCCGGTGCCACGCGCAAAGTAAGTGAGGTGCAGACGTTTGCGATGTAACAGCGCCGAGCCAACGCGCTCGAAATGGGTGAGTTTCAAACTACGTTTTGCCGAGCCGAGAATCATCACCCGATGACGCACTTCTTCGGCACTATTGTCAGCAGTGCCGAGCAGGCCGTTGAGCCGGGCTAACAGTGGGTTGATGTGCGGGTTGAGTATGCCGCCGGGATCCAGATTGGTCAGTAAATGCTGCATGGTCAACAAGGCATGCACTTCGCCGGAGTTGAACCACAGGCCGGGCAGGGTGTATTGAGCGTTTTGATTTACGTGCTGACTGTCGAAGCGATAACCGTTGGCATCGCGATCCCAGACTATCGGCGCGTTGAGTCGGCTGCGCATGTACTCCAAGTCGCGTTTGAGCGTGGCGCGCGAGACTTCCAGTGCTTCCATCAGTTGAACAAAGCTGACCACGCCGCGATCGTGAATCATCTGATCGATTTTGTAGAAGCGTTCGGTGCGATCCATGACTTAAGCTTTTCCCAAAGCGGCAACTAGTTGGTGAAAATGTTCGAGGCGGCGGGGATGTACCGCGCCATTTTCCAGCGCCGTTTTTATCGCACAGCCCGGCTCGCTACGATGCTGGCAATCACGAAAACGACATTGCCCGAGCAATGAACGGAACTCCAGAAAACCGTGGCCGATTTGTGCCGGGGTGAGGTGTGAGAGGCCAAACTCTTGCAGGCCGGGGCAGTCGATAAGTGCACCGTTTGACAGCGTATCGCCAGCACCAACTGGCAAACGATAGAGCCTTGCGTGGGTGGTCGTGTGCTTGCCCGAGTCGAGCGCGATGGATACTTCGCGGGTCGCGGCCAGAGCGCCGGGAATCAGTGCGTTGGTGAGCGTTGATTTGCCCATGCCGGATTGACCGACCAGTACGGAGACATGGTTTTGCAGCAATGTCTTGAGTTCGCCTACGTCCTGTTTGGCCGACATCGCTATCACTCGATAGCCCAGCGCGACATACGGCGCGAGCAGTGCGCGGGCAGCTTCGAGACCGTCCGGCAGATCACATTTATTGAGCACGATCAGCGCCTGCATGCCTTCATGTTCGGCAGCCACCAGCGCACGGGTCAGCAGCGCGTCACTGAATGACGGATCGGTGGCGACGACCAGAATTATTTGCGTGACATTCGACGCAATCAGCTTTTCGCGAAATCCATCGGCGCGATAGAGCAGGGTGCGGCGCGGATGCAAGCTGAGTATTTGTCCGTCGTCGGACAATTCAATTTCATCGCCGCAGGTGTAAATGCTTTTCTTGCCGAGGGGATAGCCGGTCGCTGTTGTAAGGTCGGCAAGCTCGATTTCGTAGTGCCGCCCGAAGGCCGCGACTACCGTTCCTCGACGCGTGGAATTCAAATTGCTAACAAGGCGTCAGCTTTCGCCGCGCAAATGAAATCGTTGATCGACAGCCCATTGGCGGCATGTGTCCAATAGCTCACACGACATTGGTTGTAGCCGACGGCAAGGTCAGGATGATGATCGGTGCGATGTGAAATCCACGCCAGCGCATTGACGAAAGCCAGCGTTTCGTAGTGGTCTTTGAACTTGTAAGTTCTGACGATGCTTAGACCTTCGCGTTGCCACTCAGGTAATGCCGCCTGCAAGCGTTGAGCTTCGGTGTCAGAGAGCGCCTGCATGCCATTGGTGCAGGTGATGCAGCGCTGATGTTGCAGTGGCGTGGTGGTGTCCATCGTATCTTTACAAGTTAGGCAAATGAGTCCGCAAATGAGCGATGCGTGCTGCTGCCGGTGGGTGTGAATCGTAGAACAGCGAATGCAAGGGATCAGGTGTCAAGGTCGATGCATTATCGCGATAAAGCTTGACCAACGCGGAAATCAACTCGTTTGCGGATGCGTGGCTGGCGGCGTAGGCATCGGCTTGAAATTCGTGTCGTCGTGAAACTGCGGCGCTTAACGGCGAAAGCAAAAACATGAACACTGGCATCACCATCGAAAAAAGTAAGAGTGCCAACGGCGTCGAATTTGGCAAACCCGCAGCACCAAGTGACGAAAAAGCGGGCGAAACGCCCAAGCCAAGAAAAAACCAGGATTGCGTCATCAACTGCGCCAACAACCAAAGCAGTACCAAGCTAGCGAACGCCACGAATACGATGCGTTTAACAATGTGCTTATGACGAAAATGTCCAAGCTCATGGGCCAACACCGCATCAATTTCGGCTGGCGCAAGACGCTCCAGCAAAGTGTCGAAAAACACTATGCGTTTGGCGCGACCAAAACCGCTGAAGTAAGCATTGCCGTGTGATGAACGGCGTGAGCCATCCATCACAAATAATCCGGAAGTGGTGAAACCGCATCGTGTGAGTAGCGTTTCAATCCGCGTTTTGAGCACCTCATCTTGCAACGGCGTGAATTTATTGAACAGTGGTGCGATGAGCGTGGGGAATAAAAACAATGCCAACAAATTAAAAACCATCCACACCAGCCACACATAAATCCACCAACGCTCACCCATCACGTCCATCAGCCAAAACACCGTGAGCAACAGCGGCACGCCAATCGCAATCGCCAAGCCAGTTCCTTTGAGTAAATCCAGCAACCAAAGCTTGGGCGTAATTTTGTTGAAACCAAAACCGGCTTCAATGCGAAAGGTGCGATACAAATCGAAAGGCAGCGAGAGCAAAAATCCAACGACGCTCACCAAGCCAAACAAGGCGATACCATGCCAATAGCCTGCGCCAAAGAAGTCGTGCAATTGCGTTGCAAAAAATTGCAATAAGCCGCCCAAAGTGAAGGCCAACAAGACAGCGACATCCAGAAAAATTTCAAGCTGCGAAAGTTTGCCTTTGGCGGTGACGTAATCCGCCGCTTTTTGATGTTCGGCCAGCGTAATGTGCTTGGCAAAATCGAGCGGCACGGTCGCGCGATGCGCGGCAATGTGACTCAGATGCCGGTGCAGCAACCATAGGCGCAAGACCACCGTGGCAAATAAAGTGGCAAGAAAAATCGCGGTGAAGAGTGAAGGTGTCATGGAGAGCTTTTGATTTGGGAGGAGGGTGCGCAGAGCGTCGGTATGAACTCACGCATGATGCGACGGCGACAATACAGGCTATGCGAGAATATCCGCTGGCTCGCTAAAAAATGGCAGGAAAATTATGGCACAGGATCAAAACAATCTCGTCTGGCTGGATATGGAAATGACTGGTCTCAATCCTGACACCGACAAGGTGATTGAGTTGGCGATGGTAATAACCGATACCCACCTTAATGTGGTCGCCGAAGGGCCGGTGTGGGTGGTGCATCAGTCGGCAGAAGTGATGGGCGGCATGGACTCGTGGAACACCGGTACGCATGGAAAATCCGGTCTGACCGCGCGCGTACTCGCCGCGACGACAAGTGAAGCAGATGTCGAAGCTTCTGCTTTGGAATTTTTGAAATTGCACCTGCCGCGCCTCGCCTCACCCATGTGCGGCAATTCAATTTGTCAGGATAGACGTTTCATGGCGCGGCATTTGCCTAAGCTCGAAGATTGGTTTCACTACCGCAATCTGGACGTGTCGACGCTCAAGGAATTGTGCAAACGCTGGAAACCGGAGCTTGCCAAAGGCATGAAGAAGCATGGCAAGCACGAAGCACTGGCGGATATTTATGAATCGATTGATGAGCTGAAGTATTACCGCGAACACTTCCTGAAGCTCTAGGATTTGCGTCTAGGATTTACTTGTCCGGCGATAAAGCCGAATCCGTTCGCGCTTCTCGCCCGGTCGTGCTGTTTCAAGCACAAGCCGCCAGCCTTTGAGGCTTTGCTCGTCGCCATTGGCGGCTTGCACAATCAGCATGGCGCAGGTCTGATTGCTGGTGGCGGGCTTGGTGCGTATGCCATCAAAATAATCAAACGATGCGCGCTGGACTTGACCCAGATTTTGTCGCTCGATACATCCGCTGTAACTGCCAATCGCCACCTTAAGTTCGGCGCTAGGTTTGCGATATGACTTGGTGTAATCAATCCACGGCAGCGCCAACATTCCCAGCACCACCCACATCACCGCAACCCCGCAAGCCCAGCCGCTTATCGGCCGCCAAGGTGAGCGCGGCGCGCTGAATATCAAGCGTAGCCAAGCCAGCGTTGCCAACACTGCAACGCTGAATCCGAACCAGGACCAATGCGGCACGAAGCCCGGCGCGGGAATACGGAAATTTTTGGCAATCGCCTCCGGCAAATTGGTCAGAATGGCAATGCCGCCCAGCCACGCTAGCGCTATGAATAGGGTCATGGTGGTCACGCCAAACCAATCAAACGCGCCTGCCGCGCCACGCCGCAAACGATTCGCGCCTTGCATGCCCAGTAGCGCCATCGCTGCGACTAGCGGCAAAATCGCAGTCGTCATTTCGGTGCTGCGGAAGAAAAACGCGAGACTCAAAATCGTCGCAATCAGTGGCAGATAGGTCGATGCCAACGTGAGTTGCTTGCGCTGCAACCAAAGCGTCCACAGACTAAATGGCAATACCGGCCACAAACTCCAGGTCAAGAACGCAAAGCGCTTGCCATCGACTACCAGCGGGCTTAATAGCGTCGACAGCTCATCCGCCCACCATGCGTCAAACGTCGGCGCGTGGTATTGCCACAGCAACACTGGCCAGATCGCTAGCAAGGGCAGCGCGATAGCAATGGCTAGCAGCCATGTGCGCAAACTCGCCTCACGCCAGCGCGAATGCAGCGCGCAAGCCAGCACTATCGCCAGCACCAACGCCAAAGAATCCAAACCACCGCCAAGGAACGCCATCGGAAGCGAAAATCCCAAGCCTAGTCCGGCGGGCAATGGATGCTTGCGCCATGCGGCCAGCGCCGCCAGCACCACCGCGAGCGCGGCAAAGGTGAGCAGTGCGGGTTGCGCATCATGAAACGGCACTAGCGTGCCGAGTGTGCCGATCACAAATAGCGGCGCAATGCGGCCAGCTTCTTGTTCATAAAACGTCCGCGCGGCGTAGGCGATGCCAGTAAGGCCCATCGCCACGAGCAGCAAAGAAGCCAGCCGCGCTGCGTCATGCCACTCCAGCATATTGCCAAACGCAGTGCTGAATACGGTTCCAAAAATCGCTGCCAACCAGTAATACAGAGGCGGTGATTGCAACCACGGCTCACCCGCCAGTTGCGGTATCAACCAATGTCCGCTGGCAACGCTCCTGGCCAGATTAAGGCTGATGACATCATCGGTTTTCCACGGGTCGTGCCCGATCAAACCGACCAGCAACACGCACAGGCACAGCCCAATCACGGTTCTGCCAGGCAAGGGAAACGATTTAGGCCAAGGGCGTGCGAACATGGCTCAGTTTAACGAGTGAAAAATTAAGTGGAATGAAAAAAGGCAGCCAATTGGCTGCCTTAATTCGCGCGTCGGATTCGACGACACTTGCATCATTGCTTAAGAATTAAGCACTCGCGCGCGTTGCGTATTTCTGACGGAAGCGTTCAACGCGGCCAGCAGTATCAACAATCTTTTGCTTGCCGGTGTAAAACGGATGGCACAGCGAGCAGACTTCGACGTTAAGCGGCTTGCCGCTGGTCGAGCGCGTGGTGAATTTATTGCCGCAGCTGCAGGCGACAGCGATTTCAACGTAGTTTGGGTGAATTCCGTCTTTCATTTGATTTCCATTTCCTAGAGGACGCGGTTCGAGACGCATTGCAGATGACTGCGTGAACCAGCAAAGAAGAGCATTATCCTCAAAAAAGCGCCTGATTGCAAACGAAATTGTAGCAATGCCAAGCCACGACGGGCGAAACCGTCACTCGGTGAGACTGCCGCGCTTTAGGATAGCCTAAAGTTGTCGTAAACAAAGATGGAAGCTTGCAAGTCCATAATCTCTTTGGCGTCGCTCCCAGATGCCATCACAATTGACAGGTGCATTATGAAAAACCGTCTTGCCATCTTAGTTACTTTGTTTGGTGTTTGTATTGCGGCTAGTTTCGCGCAGGCGCAGGCGCTTTCCACTGACATTGCATTCGTCACCGCTTTGAGTGGCGATGTGCGTTTTCAGGCCAAAGATGAGGCCGCGAAACCGGCACAGGCCTATATGCGAATTCGGCATGGCGACACGCTGCGACTGGCGAGTGGCGCAAGTGTTCGTTTGAGCTATACGACTGTGCCACGCCAAGAGACTTGGACGGGGCCGGCGACTTTTGTGGTCACGCTCGCGGGCGGTGAAAAGCTCACAGGCGTCGCACCAGTGATAGCGCAGTTGCCGACCAGCGTGCCGCAAAAGCTCGCCAAAGTGGCTGAGCTGATGAAGACTTCGCATATGGGTGGGTTGGTTGTTCGGTCGATCAAACCGACTGCACCGGCGAATCTGGAGAACGTCGCTGCGGCAATGAGCGTTTATGAAACGATGCGCGCAAGCACTACTGCGACCGATGTGACGCCCGAGCTATTTTTGTACGCGGTGTTTCTCGAATATCAAATGTTGGACGATTTGAAAATTGTCGCCAAGGAAATGCGTGCAAGGCAGCCAGATAACGCGGAAATTCGCTTGCTCACGGATGCGGCAATGACAGATCGTTAGTAACCGCGATTGGTCAATCGCAAGGGAACCGGATAGCCTAAATCGGCGGCCTTTTTTTCGTAACGGGCGGCGTCGGCAATCAGGCCTTGGAGGTTGTAAATTTCGGCGATTTGCCAGCTGGCGCGTGCGTGATTTAAGTCGGCGGCAAAGCGTAGCCATTGCTCGGCGCGACGTGCATTGGCGGTGACACCGTTAGTGCCTTCTTGATAAGCCAGCGCAAGCTGATAGGCGGCTTCTTTGTCGCCGCGCACGGCGGATTTGAGGCGCGATTTGTAGCTGGCATCGCCGACCATTTCGTCGAAGAAATCACTTGAAATTCCGGCAGTGCGCGCGATATCCAAAGTCTTTCTGGCACAGACTTGTAGCGCTTGGTTTTGTTGATCCACTGCACTGAAAGGAAAGTCCCGCTCGAATTGTTCAGAGAGCTTGAGCAGCTTGGTTGGACCAACCGCGACTTGTACGTCTTGCCAACGTGACTGCATACTTGGCGGTTCGATTTTTGGCGCAGGGCGCACCGTTTTGGCGCGAGGTTTTTGTGGCGGTGTTGTCTTGGCAGGTGGCACAATTTCCGGCGCTGCAGCGTGCGTCGATATGCTCAACGCCATCATCGCGGTGGCCGTCAACAAGGTAATCACCAAGCGCTCAGTTGGAAGTGGTTTGTAGTGTCGGCTTTGCGCAGTTGACCCGCTTCGCCGGCGCAATGCAGCGTTTTGCAAATTACCTGAAACGTCGTTGTCAGATGCCAATACAGAAAGACGGCGTTTGTTCATTTTAATATCCACGTGTCCCCAATCTTGGCGGTGGGCGATAACCTAAGTCGAGCGCTTTCTTCTCGAAGCGTGCCGCGTCGCCGACTTGCCCAGATTGGTTGTAAAGTTCAGAGAGTTCAAAGCTGGCGATGCCATTTCCAAGCTCGGCAGAAAAGCGCAGCCATTGCTCGGTGCGGCGTAAATTTGCGACCACGCCAGAGCCGCCCGTGCGATAAGAGATCGCGATGCGGTGTGCCGCGTCTTTGTCGCCACGTAGCGCTTTGGTTAGATCGTCGCGGTAGTCTTTGTCGCCCGCCGCTTCCTCAAATAAATCGCCTGACAGTCCGGCCGAACGCTGGCTCTCAATTGCTTGTCTTGCGCCAGAAATACTCACTTTGACTTGCTGATCAAATTCACTATTCGGAAAATCGCGGGCGAAATCCTCACACAAACGAATCAAGCGATTCGGGCGTAAGGTGTCTTGAATCGCGCGCCAACGCTCTTCGATTTTTGACAAATCCTGTGCCAATTGCGTACGACGTTTAGAGCGGTCAAGCTCTTGCTGACGATTGCGAATCAAAAACCGTCCGCGCAAATTGGTGGTGCTCTCCGGAAACTGAGGCGGAATCGTCAGTTTGGCTTTGTCGAATTCGGCTTTGACTCGCGATTGACATTCGTTAGCGGCAATTTGGAACAAGTCGTCAATTGGCGTAACACCGTTGGCATCGCGTAGCACATCAACCACGGCACCTGTAAAAAAAGTATTCCGATCGGGACTAATCGGTGCCAGCGCCGGTCGTCCGGCACGCGTCGCGAAGAACACCAGCATGCCTTCCGGCGCGGCAATTTGGTTGAAGTCGTCAACTCCTTTGCGAATAATTGGGTCGGTGCGGCAAGCGTCAATCAAGGCCACACTGATGCCCGGGTAATGCTGGGGAAAGGCCGCGAGTACGTCTTCATTCAGGCGCAAGGATTGACTCAAGGCTTTCTCGGATGCAGGATCGACGCGCGCTGGAACGAGGTAGTTGCGACCCGCCGTTTGAAAACCGTGACCACAAAAATAAAATACTACCGCCACGCCACCGGGCAGCGCGCTTTCGCTGATGCTACGTATCATCGTGCTAAATTCGGCCAGCGCGCGCGTCATCTGCGGGCCGTCAAGATCGCGATGATCTTTGACTTTGAATTCGTAATACTCAAGCACGTCTTTGATATCGTTCACGTTCTTGTGTGCGGGGGCAATTTCCTTGCGATTCGGGTAATCGCGATTACCGATTAACAGCGCATATTTTTCGCGTGGGACATAGGCATCGACGACTGGCTCGCCGGATCTTTGCGCCAGTGCTTGCTTGGGCAAACACAAACTTGCGAGTGCCAAACCTGCCCCGCTTTGCAGGAGGCGACGGCGCATTTCATCGTGCAACGGTATGTTTGGGATAGTCAAGGGCGTGTCACCAGCACAAACTGACGAATCCGCGCGCTTGGCTAATTTTCTGCTCACTGCGCCGCTCGTACTACGCGAAAGCCAAGACTGTCATGACGCTCATCGGTCGATTCACGGTCACGATAGCCGACGCGCACGGTGGCCGGTTTTCCATTCCATGCACCGCCGCGAAAAACACGCTCTGCACATGCACCCGTGGTACGGGCAGCACTCGTTGACGGCGCATCGGAGTAATCACCATTCCAACAATCTTCAACCCATTCGGCAGCGTTGCCAATCAGGTCATGCAGGCCAAATGCATTTGCGGGGAAGCGCCCGACTGGCGCAGTGTAGGGGAAGCTGTCGTCGCAAGGAAATATCGGCATGCCGGGCGAGACGCGCTTGAATGAGGTGTCTGCCACACTGGCAAATTTGCATGCTGCGGCTTCGTCGGTATCTGGCCAATATCGCCGGCCTGTGGTGCCGGCACGGGCAACGTATTCCCATTCGGCTTCGGACAACAAACGATAAGCTTTGCCGGTTTTTTTGCTCAGCCAAGCCACATATGCATGCGCATCTTCCCAACTCACGCAGACCACAGGTTCATCATCTTTTTGCGCGAAGCCAGGGTTGCTCCATAAAGCTTTGGGGTTCTTATTAAAGCGCCCACCTAAGGTTGAATTGCAGCCACCTTTATGTTCACGTTTAGTGTCCTTGGCGAACTCGGCATATTGCCCTCGCGTGACTTCATATTTGCCAACCGCCAAAGGCCCAGCCACGCTCACGCGATGCGCTGGTTCTTCGTCAGGCTCGCGTAGTTTTTCTTCCTTGCCGCTACCCATCGAGAATTCACCGCCTTGAACCGTCACCAGCTCGGGACAGTTTGGGCAGTCGCGCTCGCCGGATACTGAAGCGTTGGTTGGTGGCACCGACTGAACTACGGACAGAGGTAGAGGTGCGGGCGACGTCACTACTGGCACCGGCGCACGCACTTGAGCAGGCGCGGGTGTCGGTGCCGAGGCGCCCAAATTCGGCGGCAAAGTGCCACCGTATTTCTGCACAATCCAGCGCGCAAATGCCGCGCGTGCAGCGCCGGAAAATTTTTCCAGATAGGCAATGAAATCCGCCGGATTGCGGCTGTCCTTAATGCGATTCCAAACGGCTTGCTCTTGCACCGGATCATAAGGTGCGGCGACAGCATTGGCCATCTGCGCGCCGTCATTTGCGCTCGGCGCAGGCCTGGCTTGTGCGGCGCTTGCTTGCGCGATTGCATCCTCGGTCACGTCAAAGGAGAAGCTGCCGATTACTGAACTCGAAGTCCAAGGCACCTGATCGCCAGCGGTTTCTTGCACCACGCCAGTACGCACGCGACCGAAGACTTTATCGATGTCGGAGTCCGGTGCATCGAGCGCGCGCAACAAGCTGCGTGTGTAAATACCGTTGCGTCCCGTACCGTCTCTGGCGACTGAGCCTGGCGATGTGGCATAAGCGATGAAAGTACCTACCTCAGCACGCCCGACATTCATCACACCCAAACCTTTGCTGGTTTTTTTGGCGGCCTGAAACGGGTTGTTGCGGCAGGCATCGAGAATCACAATATTGACGCGATTGCCCGCCTCGGCCATGCGCGACAAAACGTATTCCGCGCTCACGCCTTTGTAGGCGATATCAGTTTCGCTCTCGAAACCAATGTCGACCGGCATCAGGAAATTCTGATCTTTCACCTGGATTCCGTGGCCAGCAAAAAAGAACAAACCGATACCGCCTTTTTGCAAATATTTGGCGAAGGTATCGACCGCTTCCTTGAGTCCGCGCTCGCCGACGTTTTCGCGCACCAATACTTTGAAGCCTTTTTTCTCCAGTGCATTTGCCAAATCGCTGGCATCGTTGGCCGGGTTTTCCAATGGTGCAGATTTGTAATCGGAGTTACCGACAATCAAGGCAACGCGAGCCTCTTTTTTCGGCGCGTCAGCGGCAAATGCACTGCCGCATACACCTACCAGCACAAGCATTAGCGCAACAATCAGTCCACTGAGCAACACGCAAATTTTGCGCACACTTGCCAGTTGGTGCTGGTAGCACGCCGTCAAATGATCTTTGCGGAAAATGAAACCGGAGTTTTTCATGCCCAGAGTCTAAACAATCCTAATCAAACAAAACTTCAAAAACCTGCAAAGGGATCGCCTTACCTTTGACGAAAACTTCTTTGTTGCGACCCGTGCGTATGCCTTCGCCACCCGCTTTAATAGATGCTTCACTCGCCAAAATAACGCATTTCATTTCTTTGGTCTCACCTTCCAAGCGCGATGCCGCATTGACCGTATCGCCAATGGCGGTGAACTCGCGGCGTTTGACCGAGCCGATATCACCCATGACCGCCATCCCGCTGTGCACGCCGATGCCGATGCCGAAAGGCGGCAAGCCACGGTCAGGAAAGCGCTGCTCCATCCACAGCTTAAATTTTTCCGCCTCGCGCGCCATGCCTTGTGCCGCCAACAAAGCCCGCCGCGCATGGTCGGCGTATGGTACTGGCGAACCAAACACTGCCATCACCGCATCACCAATAAATTTATTGACCATCCCGCCGTGTTCCAAAATTGGTTCGCAGGTTAAGCCGAAATACGCATTGAGCATTTCGACAACTTCTTCTGCGTCGAGCTTTTCCGAAATCGTGGTGAAGTTGCGAATATCCGAAAACAATACCGACACCTCCAGTTTTTCACCGCTCAAATTAGGTCGCTGGCCTTCGGCAATCAGCTTGTCCACTACCACATCGGAAACATATTGGCCGAACATCGATTTCAAATGCGCACGCTCGCGCTCTTCGCCAGTCAAACGCAGCGCCAAGGTGGTCAAATAGGCCGTAGCCAAAGCCAGATGAAACGGCCCGACAGCGAGAAGCACATCACGCTGGAACAAAGTGTAAGCCGCGAGCAAGACTAAGAGCGACAACAACATGCCAAACGCCAACCCTTTCATTGGGTGCAAGCGCTGAAAAATAATTACCGAAGTAACCAGCTCCAGCAATAATGTCGGCCACACTATCCATAGCGACATCGGGCGAGGATATTGGTCGGACAAAATCGTTTCGATAGCGTTGGCATGAACTTCACCACCTATCATCGGCTCCGTCGTCGAGCCAAATATCGAGCGTGAATACGGTGTGAAGTGCCGATCCGAAGTGCCAATGTCGGCAGGTGAAATAATCACTACGCGCCCTTTTAGTTTTTGCACTTCCGGGTCAGATAGCGCATCAGGCTTTAGCAATCTGCTCATCGAGACGGTGAGCATAGTGCCGGGAGGGCCGACGTAGCCGATTTTGTGACGCTCGAACTGACTTGAATATTCCGTATTGCCGAATTTCCACGATCGAGCTCTGCTGTCGCCGCCAGTGGCGCGCAGCACTAGTTGCAAGGCAAATCCCACACCAGGGAAATTTTCCTCCGGCCGCACGACTGGAAGAAATGAACGCACCAGCTTGTCATCATCCGGATAAAGGTTGGCGATGCCGGTATCGAAATCCATATTGGGTAACATCAAAATATGTTCTTGCGGCGGCCCCATCACATCTGGGTCGCCCAGTGCATTGTCGACCAGCTGCGCAATCAGAATGACTTTCCCTTGCGCCAACTGCGCACGAAACGGCGCATCGTAAGTGCGCGACACATCACTGTCAGGCAAATTCAATTTATGCAACCAAGCTTCTGCGCTTACCGCATAAATAAAATCCAGTCCCACCGATTTAGCACCAACATCGTTTAGCGTTTGCATTGCTTTGGCAAAATGCGGTGCCCAAAAAGCCAAGGGGTCATCGCGATACATCAACAAGGTCTCGTCATCCACTGCCACCACTGCGGCGTAACGAGATTCGTGGCGTACTCCCGCAAACTGATGCCAATAGTCGTAATAGATATTTTCGTAATTTTGCAGCCAGCCCATTCGCTCTGTACCCAGCGCCACCAGCAAGGCAAACACGGTCACGGCAAGGAATTGCCACAACTTGCGAAATCGCTCCCCTGAAAGCCAGCGCTGACTGCTCATACGTTCCCTTAAAGTGCGTCGTCTAGCGGCATGCTAGCAAGCTTGTGTAGCATGCATCTACTGTTAATACAGATTGTGACAGATACCCACGCTGAATGTTCAGTCGCCGTGCAATTTGCACGCGGTTTCAGCACGGTTTCACGCTTACTCCCGCAGTTCCGTCAGCCTCGGGTAATCTGCTAAGCGATCCTCGGGACAAAAATAGAAATGACATTAGGTGCATTCATAAAGTTGTTTGTGTGTTGGCTTTTTAGCTTTGCGTTCTGTATTGGCGTTGCCAACGCCTTCGAGCGCACGGTGGATGTGACAAAGAAAATCGAAGAACCGATTCAACTGACAGAACGCTTTGGTATCTTGATCGACCCGACCAAAGCACTGACGATAGCCGACGTTACTGCACCGGCGACTACAGCAAAATTTTTGCCCAGCCAATCCAGCGGCACTGCCCTCGGATTTGCCTACACCAACAATGCCGTGTGGCTGAATTTTGGAGTGACGAACACCAGCGATCAAGCCATTGAGCAAATTTTAGAAATTGCTTACGCCTTGCTCGCCAAGGTGGATTTTTATCAACCCTCGGCGGATGGTTACAAGTTAACTCAGCTCGGTTATTCGCGTCCGTTTGCCACACAACCACATCGCAGTCGATTCATCGTCGTGCCGTTTTCGGTTCCCGCTAAAGCCGAACAAACTATTTTTGTTCGTATCGAAACATCGAACTCCATGCACATTCCGGCACGACTTTGGAACGCCGATGCATTTGATCATTACGAGCACAGCAGCTATTCAATACAAGCTTTGTACTTCGGCATTGTGATTGGCTTGGCCTTATACAATCTCATGCTTTTTTTCGCACTGCGTGATGTGAATTATTTGCTTTATGTCTTTTTTGCGCTCAGTGTTTCTGCAGCATTGACCGGCTATGGCGGGCTCGGTACGGAATTTATTTGGGGTGACCACCCGCAATTGTCGATGAGCAGTACCAATGTTTTTTCATGCGTCGCCGGCGTAGCGATTTTGCTATTCACGCGCCGTGTTCTGAACACGAAACTGATTTTTCCCGAGATCGACACACTCATCAGTTTTTTCATCACCGCTAACAGCATTGCATTGTTGGCGCTGCTGTTTTGGTTTGAAAAATTTGCACCATTTTTTGCGATGATCAGCGGAACCACTGCGATTTTTTTGCTGCTCACAGGAATTATTTTCACCTTCAAACGCCAGCGTAGCGCTTACTACTTTCTTGCGGCATTTGCGATGATTCTTGTCGGCGTTGCCTTGGGGCATCTGCGTAATCTTGGTTTGATGCCCACCAATGTGCTTACAGCGGATGGCCCACAGATTGGTTCTGCCATTGAAATGTTGCTGTTGTCGTTTGCCTTGGCCGACCGCTACAACCGCTTGCGCCGCGAAAATCAACAAGTGCAAGCTGATGCGCTACGTGCCAAAACCGAAATGGTGGCACGGTTGCAAGTCTCTGAACAATTACTGGAAAGCAAAGTCAGCGAGCGCACATTTGAGTTGCAATTGCTGAATCAAAAACTCGAAGCGATGAGCACTACCGATAGCCTTACCGGCATCGCTAATCGTCGCCGCTTTGATACCGTTCTGGCCAGCGAATGGGAACGGGCAAAACGACTAGCTCAGCCTTTGGCGGTGGCGATGGTGGATGTGGATTGGTTCAAGAAATTCAACGACCGCTATGGTCATCAAGCTGGCGACGAATGCTTGCGTCGCGTCGCGCAAACCTTGACCGCCAGCATAGGCCGCGCCGGTGATTTGGTGGCACGCTACGGCGGGGAGGAATTCGCTTTCATCGCCCCCACCACTGATGGTGAAAAAGCTCACAACATGGCGCGCCGCGCTTGCGAAACTATAGACGCGCTGGTGCTGACCCACGCCGACTCAGTCTATGGTCATATCACCATCAGCATCGGCATCGCCAGCATAACTCCGCGCGACGACATCACCGTCGACGATCTCGTCGGTGCCGCCGACAAAGCCATGTACAGCGCCAAAGCCGAAGGCAGAAACCGCGTCGTATTGGCGCAAAGCGTAGTGCATTTGTAAGCTGTTTAATTGCGTTAGTTGGTGTTGGTAGTACGCCGTCCTAAAGCACCGCCTCAAGCAAAGGCCGCATGAACACCTGCGCGTCAACGCGACTGGCGAGCAAAAACATCCCCGCCAATTTGCGATGAAAGAAAATCGCATCTATGGGCGGCGCGTGCCAATCGTTGCGATAGTCTTTCATCGCCAATGTTTTCTCTGTCATCCGGGCCGACAAGCGTGCGCCTTTGATGGTGTAGGGCGCGTCGGCACGGAACACTTCGCCAACCAATTCAAACACGTCAATTAATAATTGCCGATAGGTTGGATGAACATCATTGACGACATAGCCAATCGTTTCAGCGGCATCGACCATGGCGCTTTGATTGTCGGCCAGCATGGCTTTGAGCAATTCGCGATAGGCCGTCACAAATTCCGGAGCGAAGCGTCGCGTCGCGCCGAAATCCAGCAACACAATTCTTCCGTTTTCGTGCTGGTAGCGATAGTTGGCGAAGTTCGCGTCGGTCTGCACCATGTTCAATGTGAATAATTCATGCAGCATCAATTCAATCAGTGCGGCGACCACACGATCACGCTCCGTCTGTGGCAGTTCGGCAATAGATTCAATCGGTGCACCGTCGGCAAAGCCCATTGCCAAGATTGAATCGGTGGTCAAGTGCTGGTGCAAGCGCGGCACGATGAAGCGTTTGTCCTTGCCCAAGGCTTTGCCAAAAGCGCGCAAATATTCCGCCTCAGTCAGGTAGTTTGCCTCGTCGTGTAATTGTGCTTTGGCTTCAACCAACAGCGGCGCGAGATCCATTTTTTTCGGAATCAAGCCGGACATCCGTAACAAAATCGCCACATTGTCGATATCACTATTGATGCTGCGGCGCACGCCTGGGTATTGAATCTTGAGCACGATATCGTCTCCGTTTAGCGTTGTCGCGCGATGCACCTGGCCTATTGACGCCGCTGCCAAAGGCTCATATTCAAAGCTGGTGAATTGCTCGCGCCATGTTTTGCCGTAGGCTTTGACCAAGGCGCGATTCAACTGTTGGCGGGGCATAGTGTGTGCGTCAGACCTCAGGCGCGCCAATATTTCTGCCAACTCTTTGGGGATGATGTCGCCTGCATCCATCGACAACATTTGCCCGAGCTTCATCGCGGCGCCGCGTAATTTGCCTAATTCGGTGCTGATGCGTTTGGCGTTTTGCGGCGTGAGCAATAAATCTTGAATGCGCGGGCGATTGCCATCCCTGATTTGCCGTGCGCCTTCAGCCACCATGCCGCCCGCCACACTGGCTGCGATACGTGTCATGCGCGCCAAGCGGCTTAAGCGACCAGCCGGAACGCTGGCTTCGTTCCCATTTTTACTCATCGTGGTTTGCTCATCGCGAACGCCAGCGCGCAAGATGCTGCTTGAGTAATTTCGCGCCGTTGAATTCTGCTTCAAGCACGGCGATGAAGGTGAATACGCCGGTGAGTTTGCGTGCCACAAAAGCGAATTCGCGCGATGGGGTAGTGAAGCTTCGACTCAGCGCCGATTCGGCTGCTTGGGCGCTGGCACGCTTGATCAACTTGGAAGCGCCCCAGCGATACTCACCTTTTTCATTGAGCATCCCTGGCGGCAAATCTTTTTCATCACGCAAGGGTTCAAGCAAGCACAAACAAAAATCAGCGAAGGATTGTTGGCTGGATTCGTCGCTGTCCGGCGACAAACATCCCAGCGCCGTCAGTCCTTCA
>JANYAW010000370.1 GCA_025361105.1 Rhodocyclaceae bacterium
CAATAGTTGGTGTTGTCACCCAAAACCGCCGCCGTGAGCAAAACCGGAATCAAAATCCGAATATCGAATGCGCCATCACTGGCCGCCAATGCACCAGCCAAAAATAACAAAGAATCGCCGGGTAAAAGTGGCGTAACGACCAAGCCCGTTTCGCAAAACACGATGGCAAAAAGAATCGCGTAAAGCCACACGCCGTATTCGGCAAACAGCGTCACCAAATGGGCATCCAAATGCACGACGAAATCGAAAAATTGCAACAGGAAATCCATCTGGCACTCGATGCATGGTGAATGAAGGCGATTTTACCGGAAGCTATAATTCCGACTCGCCTTGTATGCAAGCTCGCCTTCACTCCACAGCACGATTTCCCCATGTCCGCAATCCGTCCGCTGCCTGACTTACTGATTAGCCAAATTGCTGCCGGAGAGGTGGTTGAACGACCGGCATCGGTGCTCAAAGAGTTAATCGAAAACAGTCTCGACGCGGGGGCTACCGAGATTGACGTTCAACTCGACGAAGGTGGCGTGCGCTTGATGCGGGTGAGCGATGATGGTAGCGGTATTCCGAAAGACGAATTGAATCTTGCACTGGCGCGCCACGCGACCAGCAAAATCGCCAGCCTCGATGATCTCGAACGCGTCGCCAGTTTTGGCTTTCGCGGCGAGGCGCTAGCGTCTATCGCCGCTGTGGCGCGAGTCACGATCACTAGCCGGCAGGCCGGTGACACCCATGCATGGCGCATCCGTAGCGAAGCCGGTAACGCCGGCAAAATCGAACCAGCGGCGCAGGCTACCGGCACGACCATAGAAGTCGCCGACCTTTACTGGAACACCCCGGCGCGGCGAAAATTTCTGAAGACTGAAGCCACCGAGTTCGCCCATTGTGATGACGTGTTTTGTCGTATGGCGCTGGCGCGTGCCGACATCAGCTTTACCCTGACCCACAACGGCAATGTGAGACGGCGTATCGCCAGCACCAACTCGCCAGCAGAGCAATTTTCCAAACGCGCGCGCGACATTCTTGGCGAAGATTTTTTCCCCCATGCGCGGCCACTCGATGTCAACGCCGGGCCGTTACGCCTGAGTGGTCTGGCGGCCTTGCCAGCCTATTCCCGCGCGGGTCGTGATGAACAATATTTCTTTGTCAACGGTCGCTTCGTGCGCGACAAATTGCTCTCGCACGCGGCGCGACAAGCTTGGGCTGACATCCTGCATGGCGCGCGGCAACCGGCCTACACCCTGTTTTTAGATCTTGATCCGGCGGGTGTGGATGTCAATGTGCATCCGGCGAAAACCGAAGTGCGTTTTCGTGATGCGCGCGGCATCCATCAGTTTATTTTTCATGCCTTGCAACGCACACTGGCAGCGCCCTTGGTATCTGCCGGTGAACACCAAAACCTTACCGCAACGCCAACACAGATACCCACTTGGTCGCCACCGCAGCAACGCTCGTTTGCTGTTGATGAACCGGCAACCCGTCCCTATCTGGAATTTGCGCGCGCCGCATTTGCCGGTGGGCAAATCAACGGCGTGTCATCAGCACCAACTGGCGAATCCGTGAGCAGCGGCAGCTCAGCCAACAGTCTCGGTTATGCACTGGCACAAGTCGGCGGCGTTTATGTGCTCGCCCAAAACGCGCATGGACTGGTGATTGTCGATATGCATGCCGCGCACGAACGCATACTTTACGAACGCTTGAAGACCACCATAGATGCCGGTCCGCCGTCGACACAAAGATTGCTGGTGCCTATGCTGCTCGCGGCGAACAGCACCGAGCTTGCTACGGCAGAAGCGCATCAGGAAACGTTTGCGCAGCTCGGCTTTGAAATTTCTGCCGCCGGTCCGCGCGAGCTCAGCGTGCGCAGCGTGCCAGCACTGCTCGCGGGTGGCAACATTGTTGAACTAGTGCGCAGCTTGCTCAAGGATTTGAGTGACCATCCAGCCAGCCGCGTGGTCGAAAACCAACGCAATGAGCTGCTCGGCACGATGGCTTGCCACGGTGCGGTGCGCGCCAATCGTAGCTTGACGGTCACCGAAATGAACGCCCTGTTGCGCGACATGGAAATTACCGAGCGTGCCGACCAATGCAATCATGGCCGACCAACCTGGATACAGTTTTCGATGAACGAGCTTGATCGCATGTTCATGCGTGGTCGATGACAAATTCGTTAAAGACTCTGCCGCCCGTGATCTTCCTTGTCGGCCCCACCGCCAGCGGAAAAACCGAGCTGGCCTTCGCGCTATGCCGCGAATTTCCCTGCGAGATTATCAGCGTCGATTCGGCACAGGTTTTTCGCGAGATGAACATCGGCACGGCCAAACCCGATGCGCTCACGCTGGCAAAATATCCGCATCACCTGATCGATTTAATTGGCCCGACCGAGCGCTATTCCGCTGCGCGTTTTTGCACTGATGCACTCGCGGCGATGAAGCAAATTACCGAGGCTGGACGCATCCCCTTGCTGGTTGGAGGCACCATGCTTTACGTCAAGGCATTGCGCGACGGTTTGGCCGAATTGCCGGTCGCTGATACATCGATTCGCGCCGCTATCGAACGCGATGCCAAAACGCGCGGCTGGCCCGCTATGCACGCCGAATTGGCGCGGCTCGATGCAGCCACCGCGGCGCGCCTCAAGCCTACAGATTCGCAGCGCATACAGCGGGCGCTGGAAGTAATACAGATTAGTGGTCGCGCGATGTCGAGTATTTTTTCCGAGCAAACCGCTACGCCGCTACCCTATCAATGCTTGGCACTGGCGCTAGTTCCATCGAGTCGCGCCGTGTTGCATCAGCGCATTGCGAATCGCTTTGATGCCATGCTGACAAGCGGCTTGGTCGACGAAGTGATAGCGCTACGAAAACAGTATTCGCTAACGGCCGATATGCCGTCTATGCGCTGCGTCGGCTATCGACAAGTCTGGGAAATGCTGGAAGGAACTGCGCCACAAGCAGCATTGCGCGAACGCGGAATTTTTGCCACACGCCAGTTCGCCAAGCGTCAATTGACGTGGCTACGATCAATGCCGGAAATGGAAACTTTGGATGCTTTGGATGTCGAAATGACAGCGATGGCGAAGGCGCGTGTTGCAGAATTTCTCGCCAGTTGGTGCTGGTGACCCGCCGTCAAACCACGACTGTCTGCGCCTGTCCTGCTTCGCGTTTCGCAATCGTGCCGATGCGATAAACCGTCTCCCCTGCCGTACTCAAATGTTCTATCGCACGTGGTGCATCGGCAGCCGCCACAATCACCACCATGCCAATTCCGCAATTGAACACGCGGTGCATTTCGGCATCAGCCACTTGTCCTTCTTGTTGCAACCATTGAAACAGCGCGGGCAATTGCCATGCCTTGCTGTCGATAATCGCCGTCACCGTGTCGGGCAAAACGCGCGGAATATTTTCGGTCAAACCGCCACCAGTAATGTGCGCCATACCTTTGACCGGCAAGGCTAGTATCAATGACAACAGTGATTTCACATAGATGCGTGTCGGTGCCATCACCGCATCTTTCAAAGGCACGCTGCCTACCGTTTGCGGCACATTCGCACCCACCCGAGCAATGATTTTGCGGATCAAGGAATAGCCGTTGGAGTGCGCGCCAGATGATGCCAAGCCGAGCACCACATCGCCCGCACAAATTGATTTGCCATCAATAATCGCCGACTTCTCTACCGCGCCGACAGCAAATCCGGCGAGGTCGTACTCACCATCCGGATACATGCTCGGCATCTCGGCCGTCTCGCCGCCTATCAACGCGCAACCGGCCAATTCGCAGCCTTTGGCTATGCCTTCGACCACCGTTGCGGCGGTGTCAACATCAAGCCGACCACAAGCAAAATAATCCAGAAAAAATAACGTGGTTTCAACAGGGCCTAAATCATTGATCGCAACAACGTCAATGTCGGTGCGGCCTGAT
>JANYAW010000116.1 GCA_025361105.1 Rhodocyclaceae bacterium
GGGGAGGGTTGGGGTGGGGATGGGGTGTCGATAGATCAAAAAACCGAGACGCAGCCGTAAAAATCTTCCCCATCCCCCTCCCAGCCTCCCCCTTGAAGGGGGAGGAGCAAACCCGGGTAGCATTCATGCGATTGCCCTGTGAAAACCGACCCGCGACCGTAAGGCTTGCGGCGCATCGATATACTGAATAAATCATCGCCGGAAATCGAGAAAATCATGAACATAAAAAATACCCGACTGCGCATCCTGTTATTGGTTTGCACCATCCTCGGCACTAACTGCACATTCGCCAAGAGCGTGGGCGACATCAAATTCGAGTCGCTTGCCAATCGCTTCATTGAGCGGTTTTTGACCACGCATCCCGAATCGGCTACGGCGCTGGGCGACCATCGCTTTGATGCACGCACCAGTGATTTTTCGATGCGCGGCATGGCGGCGGACCGGTTGCTATATCAGTCCACACTTAAGCAACTTGCGGCGATATCCAGCGCGTCTTTATCGCCCAATGATGGGGTGGATAAAAGCATCCTGGAAAACGAATTGCGCGCGCGTTTGTTTGACATTGAAGTGCTTCACGAAGCTGAAAGAAATCCGCTGAACTACAACCCGGCGAATGGAATTTATGGATTGCTGGCACGCGATTTTGCGCCGCTGAAATCACGATTGATTTCTGTGCAAGCGCGCCTCGAGGCGGTGCCGAAAGTTGTCGCCGCCGCGCAGGCGAATTTGAAAAACCCGCCCCGTGTTTTCACCGAAACGGCAATCACGCAAAACAAGGGCGCGATTTCCCTGGTGCGCGGCGAGTTGGATGAGTACATCAAACAAGAACCATCCATGCGTGAAAAACTAGCGCCCGCACAAGCCAGTGCGATTGCAGCGCTTGAAGCGTATGGGCGCTGGTTGGAAACAAATTTACTGTTGCGCTCGACGGGAGATTTTCGGATTGGCAAAGCGGCCTTTGAGAAGAAATTACGCTTTGCCCTGGATTCCGATCTGAGTGCAGATGAAATATTGCACAACGCGGAGAGCGAACTAAAGCTCACGCAACAGAAGATGCTGCAAACCGCATTACCGCTACATCAACGATATTTCCCGTCCGCAAGCACCGAAGGTCTGGATACCATGACGGTTATTCGTGCAGTGCTCGACAAGCTTGCCGATGCGCGCTCCGACAACAGCACCATCGTCGCCAAGGCCAATCTGACGCTGGCCGCCGCGACGGAATTTACTCGCGCAAATAATCTGGTCAGTGTGCCGAGTGATCCAGTCAAAGTCATCGTCATGCCGGAATATGCGCGTGGTGTCTCGGTGGCTTATTGCGATGCGGCGGGCGCGCTGGAAAAAAATGGCGAGACTTTCTATGCAATCTCGCCAACACCGGCCGATTGGACGGCAGCGCGGTCTACATCGTTCTTTCGTGAGTACAACGATGCGATGCTGGCGAATCTGACCGTGCATGAAGCAATGCCCGGACACTATCTGCAACTTGTGGTGGCTAACAAAGTGCCAACGACCACCAAAATTCGTCACCTGATCGGTAGTGGAACCTTTGTTGAAGGTTGGGCCACTTACGCCGAACAGATCATGGCAGATGCCGGGTTCGGCGGACCGGAAACCAAAATGCAGCAGATGAAAATGCGCTTGCGCTTGATCATCAATGCCATCATTGACCACAAAATCCACGCCGGAAATATGAGCCAGAAAGAGGCTATCGACTTGATGATGACCGAAGGGTTTCAGGAAGAAGGCGAAGCCGCCGGAAAATGGCGACGTGCGCAACTGAGTTCAACACAATTGTCGACTTACTACGTAGGTAATCTGGAAATCAATGCGCTGGCAAGAGACATAAAGGCGGACATGAAAGCGGACATGAAATCCAAATCTGGCGGGGACGCAAAATCAGTGCACGACCGCATGCTCTCGTTCGGCTCCATTGCGACCAAATACGTGCGCCAACTGAGCGGTTTGTGAGCGATGAAGCACGCGCGCTCTTCGACAATGCGTCTTCGTTTCTGGCTGTTGGCCTGTGGGCTGGCAGCATCACTCGCTGCCCACGCCGGCACTTATGACCCATTGCAAATTGCCGATACGCTGAAGCGGTCGGCGCTTGATTTGGTGGTCATCGACACAGCGCGCCAGCGCGAAATTCCACTACGGATTTATTTGCCCGCCAGCAACCTGGTGCCTGCCCCCGTCGTGCTGTTCAGCCACGGCCTTGGCGGTACGCGGACTGGTAATGCCTACCTTGGCGAGCACTGGTCAGCGCGCGGCTACGTCGTTGTTGTGATGCAGCACCACGGTAGCGATGACGGGGTGTGGCGGGGCAGGCGACCGGACAGAATATTGGCGGCACTCAAGCAGGCGGCGAATCTGGAGAATGCCTTGCTCAGATTCAAGGATGTCAGTGTGGTGATTGATCAGTTGGAGAAATGGAATCGAGCCGCTGATTTGCCGGAGCAAAACGCATTGATAGGTCGTATGGATTTGAGCAGGATCGGCATGTCCGGCCATTCCTTCGGAGCCGTCACTACACAGGCGGTTAGCGGCCAGCGTAGCTCACTTGGCGATGCCCGATTTACTGATAGCCGGATCAAGGCAGCGGTGGTGATGAGTCCGAGTTCACCACAAATCGGTGATCCCCAGCAGATTTTTGCCGGCATCAATATTCCATGGTTGACGATGACAGGAACGCACGATGTCACGCCTATCACCGATGCCGACGTGGAATCCCGTCGCGCTGTCTATGCGGCGCTACCACCGGGGAATAAATATGAGATCGTGCTCAAGGATGCCGAGCACAAAGCCTTCGGTGATCGCGCCTTGCAGGGCGAAAAATTACCCAGAAACCCCAATCATCATCGCGTTATTCTGGCGCTGAGCACTGCCTTTTGGGACGCTTATTTGCGCGCGGATACCGCTGCGAAAGTCTGGCTGGACGGACCTGCCGCCGCCTCAGTAATGGAGACCAAGGATATCTGGCAACGGAAGTAATTTTTGTGTGTTTTGTGCCGTAGACATAGGTGTATTCTGTTTCTGAAGGGTTAGTATTTTTTTTGGCGAAATATTTTTCACGGAGCAAATCATGAATCTACGAAATAAATTGTTTGCCGTCTGTTTGGGTTTTGCTTTTAGTCTCTCGTCGACACTGGCGCTGGCCGATTCTTGCAAGCCGGATTGCGGCAAAGTGGAGTCGGTGACGCAACAGACACGCGAAGGCAAAGCCACGGCCAAGGGCTTGGTCGGCGGCGCAGTGATTGGCGGCTTGCTCGGCAATCAAATCGGTAAAGGCAAGGGCAATACTTTGGCCACGGTCGCAGGTGCGGCGGGCGGTGCTTATGCCGGACGCGAGGTAGAGAAAAAGGCCACTGAAAAAAAGGTGCATGTAGTGACAGTGAAAATGGACGACGGTACCAAGCGTACGTTTGAATTCGACAACGAGCCGCCGGTACTTGCCGGTGATCGCGTTCAGGTGGTGAATAATCAATTGAAGCGCCACGCGGGGAACTAGTATTGAATTTGACGGCGTCCTGTCGGCCCCAAAGAAAACTTGACGCGACGGAATGCATGCAGGTCGGAGTGAAATCCGACCTGTAATTTTTTCTACTTGACCGACGATTACATGCCATCCATGACCTACGACTCTCTCCGCGACTTCATCGGGCAACTCGAGAAAATCGACCAACTCAAACGGATTTCGGTCGAGGTCGATCCCCATCTGGAGATGACAGAAATCGCTGACCGCGTGTTGCGTGCGGGTGGCCCGGCTCTGCTGTTTGAGCGACCCAAGGGGCACAGCATTCCAGTGTTGGCAAATCTGTTCGGCACACCGGAAAGGGTCGCAATGGCGGTGACCGCCGATGTCGGCGGCAGTGACGACTGGAAAGCCTCGCTGCGCGAAGTAGGCAAGCTATTAGCTTATCTCAAGGAGCCTGAGCCGCCAAAGGGACTACGCGACGCGTGGGACAAATGGCCGGTGTTGAAACAGGTGCTGAATATGGCACCGAAGCTGGTTTCATCTGCGCCATGCCAGGAAATTGTGTGGGACGGTGCGGCGGTAAATTTATCGCGCTTGCCGATACAAACCTGCTGGCCCGAGGATGCCGCGCCGCTGATTACCTGGGGCTTGGTAGTGACACGTGGACCTAACAAAGCGCGGCAAAACTTAGGCATTTATCGGCAGCAAGTCATTGCGCCAAACAAACTCATCATGCGTTGGCTGGCACATCGCGGCGGTGCCCTGGACTTTGCTGATCACTGCGCAGCAAATCCCGGCCTGCCATTTCCTATTGCGGTAGTTTTGGGTTGTGATCCAGCCACGATTTTGGGTGCGGTGACACCCGTGCCCGATACGCTTTCCGAATATCAATTTGCCGGATTGCTACGTGGTGCGAAAACCGAATTGGTGAAATGCACGGGCAGCGATTTGCAAGTACCGGCGCAAAGTGAAATCGTGCTCGAAGGTGTAATACATCCAGGTGAGTATGCAACGGAAGGGCCATTCGGCGACCACACCGGTTACTACAACGAGGCCGCCGAATTTCCGGTGTTCACGGTCGCGCGCATCACCATGCGCAAAGACCCGATTTATCACTCGACCTACACCGGCAAACCGCCTGACGAACCGGCAGTGCTGGGTTTGGCATTAAATGAAATTTTTGTGCCCTTGCTGCAAAAACAATTCCCGGAAATCAGCGATTTCTATTTGCCACCCGAAGGTTGTTCTTACCGCATGGCGGTGGTGAGCATGAAAAAGCAATACCCCGGACACGCCAAACGGGTGATGTTCGGCATCTGGAGTTTTCTGCGCCAGTTCATGTACACCAAATTCATCATCGTGGTTGATGACGATGTGGACATTCGCAATTGGAAAGAAGTCATCTGGGCGCTGACCACCCGCGTTGATGCCGCGCGTGACACTTTAATTGTTGAAAACACGCCGATTGATTATCTCGATTTCGCCTCCCCGGTCAGCGGCCTGGGCAGCAAGATGGGCATCGATGCGACCAGTAAATGGGCTGGAGAAACTGCCCGCGAATGGGGTCGGCCAATAGTGATGGATGCGGCAGTGAAGGCGCGGGTTGATGCAATGTGGAAAGATTTGGGATTATGAGCATCGCTGTTCGCGCGGTAGATTTGAATGATGAAAATCAGGCCGCAGAATTATTGCGCCTGCTCGACGGTTATGCGCAAGACGCTATGGGCGGTGGCGCAGCGTTGTCTGAATCTACCCGCGCGAATCTCATCCCGAGCTTGAAGCGCTTGAGTAATTTTCATGCCGGATTGGCGTGGGATGAATCGAGCAATCGCGCCGTGGGCTTGATTAATTGCATCGTCGGCTTTTCCACCTTTGCCGCTGCGCCGCTTTTAAATGTGCATGATGTGGTGGTGGAAAAAACATCGCGCGGAAAAGGGATTGGTGCCGCCCTGATGACCTATGCCGAACAATTGGGCCGCGAATTGAAATGCTGCAAAATGACGCTGGAAGTACTGTCTGAAAACTACGTCGCCCAGCGCGCTTATGCACGTGCCGGCTATCAGCCCTATGTGCTTGACCCGGCGGCAGGGCACGCGACCTTGATGGTGAAAAACCTTACCTGATCCTTGATGGCGGCGTATCACCAGCACCAACTGAGAATTATTTTTCGTCGTATTTCTCAAACGGCTGATGTATCCACGGGTTGCCGGTGAGTCGTTCAACGGCAAAATCCGGGACGAATATCGAACGCGATTTGGCCCACAACACGGCGGTTTTCACTTCAGAAATTGCCGGGTGATTTGCCGCCAACCAAGCAATCACGCCAGCCAAAGTGTGACCGGAATCAGCCAAATCGTCGGCTAGCAAAACGCGACCTTTGAATTCTCCGTGGGCAAAGGAAATATGTGATGCGATATGCAATTCGCTTTGCGTGGTTCCGGCGTCGGCACGATAGGAACTGGTCGCCAAAATTGCCAGCGGCTTTTGCATGATCCGCGACAACACATCGCCTATCCGCAATCCGCCGCGCGCAAGACACAGAATCGCATCGAATTCCCATCCCGATTCACCGACGATCCGGCAAAGTTTTTCGATCAGCGCGGCGTATTCCGCTTCGCTGACGTGGAGGTGAAGTGAGTTGTCGCTCATGATTTTGTCAGTTGGTGCTGGTGATACGCCGTCATCCATGCGGTCACTCAGTGGCACTCGGATAGCCGGTAATTTTCCGGATGTCGTGATACAGCGGTTGCAGTCTTGCATACATTCGGCAATAGACTTTTTGATAGAGCTGCTCGTAAGTCGCCACGTGTTGCGGCTCCGGCGTGAACACGCGGCCAACGCGGGTCATGGCTTTCAAGGCGGTCGGAAAATCCGCATGCAAGCCACACCCCACTGCGCCCAATATCGCCGCGCCCAGTCCACTGGTTTCGTAAAGATGCGGACGCTCAGATGGCAAGTTAAAAATATTGGCCGTGATTTGCATGGCCGCATCGCTTTGCGAACCGCCACCGGAAACCCGAACGCGCGTGATCTTCGCGCCGCCGCGTTTTTCGATGCGCTCCTTGCCTTCGCGCAAGGCATAGGTCAGTCCTTCAATGATCGCGCGATACAAATGTGCACGCGTATGCACATCACCAAAACCGATAATCGCCCCCTTCGCTTCGGGGCCAGGAATGCGCACGCCGGGGTTCCAAAACGGTTGCAGCATCAAGCCCATTGCGCCCGGTGGCACGGCACTGACCAATTCATCAAACAGACTCTCGGCGGGAACACCAAGCTGTTCGGCACGGGCTTGTTCATGCTGACCGAACTGTTCCTTGAACCAATTCACCATCCAAAAACCACGGGTGATTTGCACTTCGGTGTTGTAGTGGCCGGGAATCGCCGCTTGATACGGTGGAATAAAACGTGTCGCTTCGAGGTATTTTGCTGTGGTGGTGTTGATGGTTGCCGCCGTGCCAAACGAGAGGCAGGCAATCTCCGGAGTCAGGCAGCCGGCGCCGATGACTTCGCAGGCTTTGTCGGCGGCACCGGCGATGACGGGTAGTCCTTCGGGGATGCCGGTGTCATGCGCCGCTGTTGCGCTGACCACACCGATTTGGGTGCCTGCTGGCACAAGCTCGGGCAGCATTGATGGCCTAATCGGCAAGCTCAACCATTTCCAATCGCTCGCCGCCGCCCATTTGGCATTCTTGAAATCGAAGGGCAAATAACCGACTTGACTCGCCACTGAATCAATAAATTTTCCGGTGAAGCGGTGATTCAAATAACCTGAGAGCAGCAGGTATTTTTCAGTGCGTGCCCAAATTTCCGGTTGATGCTGCGCGATCCAATTCGCCTCGGCTTCGGCATGAAAATACTTGATGCTGTCAGTCATGCCGATGAGTGAAAAAATGCCATTCCAGTACCACGGCAATTTTGATTTTGTCGTCGCGCGACGTTGATCCAGCCAAATAATCGCGGGCCGTAGCGGTTTGCCATCGGCATCGAGATTGATGACAGTGGCGCGTTGCGTGGTGATGGTTAGCGCGCGTACGGCTGATTTTGGAACGACGGTTTTTGCCCACAGTTGTTGGCAAGCACTAGACAGCGCGCGCCAAAATTCTTCGGGGTCGTTCTCCACCCAGCCCGCGTGTGGTGATTGATAGGTGCTCATGATCACTTGCGTTTTGTCGACCAAATTTCCATCGGTATCGAACAGCAGGGCGCGCACGCTTTGCGTGCCGTTATCGATGGCGAGCAGATAATCCTTGGTCATTGAGGCACTCCATAATGTGTCGCAATGATAGAGGTGTAGCGCACCAACTCCTCATCCCATTTGTTGTCTGTCCAACGCAACAAAGGCTGACAAATTTGTCGAATGCCATCGGCATAATCCAGGCCGCCACGCGGCAACAAAATTCCCAATCGTGTGCGACGCAAGAGCAAGTCGTCGAGATGCACAACGGACTCGCGTTGTGCGGCGATTGCTAACTCCAGCCACAGCGTAGTCGTCCCGGGCACCGTGTCAAAATTCTCAGCAGCATGTGGCACGGAAAATTCCGCTGCACGCGCACCGTAACGCGCCGCAAGGCGATGACACACTGCGGCTGGCCAGCGCGGATTCAATGCCACCGCAGGCGCGAACAGCCGCTCGTCAGCTATCGCAAAAGCTTTGCCCACATGCGGTGCAGCCAAGCGCAGCGCGTCCTGTGCCATCAATCGGAACGTCGTCAGCTTGCCGCCGGTCAGTGTCACCATGCCGGATTCATCGAGCACCACATGGTCACGCCCCGCGCTCGAGGGATCGTCTTTACCATCATCAATGACCGGTCGCACACCGGCATAGGTTGCAACAACGTCGCTTATAGCAATTGCAAGCGACGGAAATTGATCTGCTACGGCGGCGAGTAAATATGCGACTTCATCTTTGGTAATGCATGCCTCGATTTGGAGATCACCGGTGTGATCCAGATCAGTCGTGCCGACGATGGTCACACCTTCCCAGGGATAAAAAAACACCGGACGACCATCGACAGGATGAATCACGCTAATCGCTTGCGCGACCGGTAAGCGCCAAAATGGAATCACCAAGTGTGAACCACGCAGCGGGCGAATCATTGGTTTGCCAGCGAGCGCGCCACGCAAATTGTCGGCCCACGCGCCAGTCGCGTTAATCACGCAGCGCGCCTTGATGGCGTGGGTTTGCGCATTGTGGTCGCCGGTTTCCACGTCGACGACGTTCAAACCACCAACGCGATTTTCATTGAATATCGGTGATGCAGCAGCGACGTAGTTCAGTGCCAAGCCGCCTTCCGCTTGCGCCTCGGCAAGCACGCGCATGACCAGACGTGCGTCGTCTGTTTTCGCGTCAATGTAAGTGATGGCTCCGACCAAATTGAGCGGTGCGATGCCGGGCGCCAACATGCGCGTTGCCTGCACATCGTGGTAAGCGCTTTTGTGCCGCCCCCTGGCCATGTGGTCATAAATTTTCAGCCCCAACATAAACATATGCCGCCCGGGTTTGCGACCGGTGCAATTGGCGAAAAGAAAGCTTTGTGCTTCGACCAGCTCCGGCGCTTCGTCCATCAAGCGGTCGCGCTCTTGCACCGAATGCAGCGTGAGTTTGAATTGCCCTTCCTTGAGATAGCGCAGCCCACCGTGAACTAGTTTGGACGAGCGACTCGACGTGCCCCAGGCAAAATCGCGTTGCTCGATCAGCGCCGCGCGCCAACCGCGCCGCGTCGCTTCGCGCAACACGCCCGCGCCGCTGATGCCACCACCCACGATCAGCACATCCCATTCCTCACCAACAAGTCGGGCGATTTGTTCGCTACGGGTTTGCATGGTTTGGTGTGGTCATGAACTTTGGCACCGTCGCACCGTCATTCCCGCGTAGGCGGGAATCCAGTAGTTCACGACAAGGTGAGTTGGGTTCAATTCTGGATTCCCGCCTTCGCGGGAATGACGACGGGTCAACTTGCCCACGTTTCATTCGCCGGTGAATCGAGCAGTAATTTCCCCGGATTCATGATCCGTTGCGGATCGAATTGGCGACACAGCGCAGTCAATGCAGCCATCCCCAGCGCGCCTTTTTCCAGCGGCATGTTGGCGGCGTGATCCCGACCAACGCCGTGCTGGTGACTGACCGTGCCACCATGCGCGGCAATCGCTGCCGAAACGGCAGCCTTGTAGTTTTGCCAACGCTCAAAATTCGGTGCGAACCCACCCGCCGCGGTGGCCCAGACAAAGGTTGAATAAATGCTGCTGCCCTGCGGATAAAGATGCGAAAGGTGCGTGAAAGCGTGACATTTTTCGCCATAGGCAGCGAAGGTTTCGCGCGCTGCATTCTCCATCGCTTGCATGCAGTTTTTCACTTGCGGCCAATCCACCGCCGTCTCTATCGTGTCGGCGGAATAGCCGTTTTCCCACAATGCATTTCGTTGATAAGGGCCCTTGAAACGATTCTCGGCCCACTTCGCGCCCATGCCAGTGCCGCAATACACCGCACCGTGTTTCGCCAACACGCGGCGGGCAGTTTTCAGCGCATGCGCTGTCGTGCGTTTGTCGCCTGTCGTGCCCAGCGTCAGCCAGCATTTGCCCTCGCCACAACCACGCCAGCGCAAATATTTTTCCAGTAGCGCAATTTGTTTCGGGTGCCCGGCCATCGCCAGGTTGGTATAAGTCTCCACCGCATTTGATACGCGCAACATCGACAGCGGCAATTTCATTTGTACCAGTTGCCGCACAGCGGC
>JANYAW010000377.1 GCA_025361105.1 Rhodocyclaceae bacterium
TGAAAATTCCGGTTTTGCTGTCTTCATTCCGCATGATTCCATAGCATTGCGTTTGCGCCATGAATTGCGCTTTGACGATTTTGTTTTCGCTCGTCAAATCGTGCACCAGGCAGTGCTGGTCGATGCGATGCCGACAGGTGATCGAATCACCCCGCTGCTCGCCTGCATTCGCGAAAATTTCGATACGCGTTTCGGTGAAATATTGCTCGAAACTGCCGACACTAATGAGGCCAAGGAGCTCTCGGGATTTTTGAAAAAATTCGGCCCAGCGTTCGAAAGCGCCGCACGCAATGCCGGATTTCTTGGTGGCGACAGTGCCGCACCACGCCTTCATGTGTTTTTCCTAAGCTCTGCCGCCGCATGGGTCGGAACCAGTGATCCGGGCAATGCGTCACTGTGGCACATGGGCATCCCGCGCTTGAAATTGCCACGCGGCGCGCCTTCGCGTTCGACACAAAAATTGGCCGAGGCTTTGGGTATTTTTCTGAGCGATAGTGAACGCGCAAGTTGGTTGCGCGAAGGCCGTACAGCGGTTGATCTGGGTGCTGCGCCGGGCGGCTGGACATGGCAGCTGGTGCATCACGGCTTGCATGTCACGGCGATTGATAACGGTGCGCTTGATGCGGCTTTGCTGGCCAATCACCAAGTCGAACATTTACATGCGGATGGCTTTCATTGGCGACCCAAACATCCCGTCGATTGGGTGGTTTGCGACATGATAGAAAAGCCCGCACGGATTGCCAAGTTGATGGCGGATTGGCTGGCCGAAGGTCATGCGCAGCGCGCGATATTCAACCTAAAACTGCCGATGAAAAAGCGGCGTGAGGAAGTGCTGGCCTGCCAAGCCCTGGTCGAACAACGCCTTGCCAACACCAAGTTCCAGTGGCGTGCCAAGCAGCTTTATCACGACCGCGAAGAAGTCACCGTGTCGGTGTCACATCGATTACGTTAAATTCTTCCAGCCCGACAATGGCTTCATCGCCTAGCGCCAGCAATTCGCGCAATCCCTTGGGCGTGCCGGGCAGTTGCGCAATGTGGCGCGCTGTCATGCCATCCACGCGTGCCAACGTCACATCGGCACCCACCGCCATCAAAATCTCCACCGTCGACGCTTGGCCGTTAAGCACAGCCGATATAAGCGGCGTATTGCCGTCGTCATCTTGCACATCAATTAGCGAACCCGCGCCGATCAAAATCGCTACGATGCCGCCGTGCCCTTCGGCCGCCGCAGCATGTAGCGGGCGCTGACGTTTTGAGCCAAAAACTTCCAGATTCGATCCAGCTTCACACATTACTTTGACCGCCGCGATACAGCCACGCTGTGCAGCGATAAAGAGTGGCGGTCCCTCGTGCGAGAGCGTCGCTTCGGTCAGCGCAACGGTCACCCAGTCAGTGGCAGAAAATTCCATATTCGTATCCTTGATTTTGCCCAGCGTCGCGATCAGCGTTGCAGCCGTTTTGCATTCTAGAATCCGAATAGCAACGTCATTCGCGCATAGCCGTCGCTGCACATTATTCTATGCAAGCCATACCTCTCTTGCGTAGACAAATCGTTTGCTCAATCAAGGTACTCCATGGAAGCACTGCCTATCGGTTTTATCGGCGCAGGCCGCGTCGCCAGCACTCTGGCCGGTATGCTGGAAGCTGCCGGGGAAAATGTGCTTGGTGTGTACAGCCGGCGTCAAAGCTCGTCGAATGCCTTGATTGGCAGATGCCGGAGTGTGCGTGCGTATGAAAGCGCCACGCAGCTGGTGGAAAATTGCCAGCTGATTTTTGTCACCGTGCCGGATTCGATGATAGAAGCAGTCGTCGAGGGCATAGGTTGGCGAACTGGACAATTTGTCGTTCATTGCAGCGCCGCCGGCGAGCTTGATTTGTTGCGTCATGCAAAAAATTGCGGCGCCGAAATCGGTGGCTTTCACCCTCTGCAAATTTTTTCCGACCCCGAGGTGGCGAGCAAACATCTAGTGGGAAGCAGTGTCGCCATCGAAGCATCTGGTGCATTGCAACTTCAGTTGTATCGTTTGGCAAACCTGCTAGAAATGACCCCACTGACGCTGCGCCCAGGTGCGCGGCTGGCCTATCACCTGGCCGGCAATTTTGCCGCCAGTAGCCTGCTGGCCTTGCTGGCCGAAGCGGAAAATCTATGGGAGGAATGTGGCTTCGTCCGTGAAACGGCTTTGCCGGCCTTGCTGCCGCTCTCGCTGGGGACGCTCGATTCTGCCCGTCGGCTGGGCCTTGCCAAAGCCGTCTCCGGTCCGGTGTCGCGTGGCGACAGTGCGACGCTGGTGCGACATCTTGAACTTGCCGCGCAAAGACCAGAGGGGGATGGCTTATATCGTGAAGTGCTGGCCAGACTAATTACGCTCGCCGAATCGTCGCAGCGACTTTCGGCGATCCAGCTTGAAGCGCTACGTGCCGCATTGACGCAGGTGAAAACGCCAGACTCTAGTTAGTTTTGCCGCTATCGAGGTGCCGATCTATGCGTCGATCCGGAACCAGCCAGGCCAGCGCCATCAACACGTATCAGCTGATCGAGCGCCAAGCGAACCATAACGCGACAGCAATCCCGATGGTATGGATCAGTGGCGATGAATCCCTCGCCAAAGCTCATAAGGTCGATCTTGCCAACAGGCAACTATGACGACCGGACAGTTGTCGTGGTACAGAACCGGACAGATCATTAACTCGTAACACTTGGGTCATCATCATTTGCCGTATTGTTTTGAATGAATTACAATGTAATACATTACTCATGAGGAGAAGCGATCATGGCTGCGAATCAACTTGTTCAGGCGCGTATCGACGGAGCTGTCAAAGAGGAAGCGGCCTCTGTGTTGGCCGCTATGGGTCTTACCGTTTCCGATGCCGTGCGATTAATGCTGACCCGTGTTGCGCGCGAGCACGCCTTGCCATTCGATCCACTAATACCGAATGCCAAGACGATCAAGGCGATGAAGGAAGCTCGCAAGGGTGGTCTGCCACGATTCGACAGCGTGCAGGCTCTCATGGCCGATCTGCATGCGGACGATTGAGCGTACCAGCCAGTTCAAGCGCGACTACAAGCGCGAGGCAAAAGGCCAGCACCGCGCTACGCTCGATGCCGATCTGATGCCGGTATTCACCGCCTTGGCCAATGATCAACCGCTTGGCCAGCACTATCGTGACCATGCCCTCACCGGTAACTGGAAGGATTATCGTGACTGTCACATCAAGCCCGACCTGATCCTGATATACCAGAAGCCGGACAATGCCATCATGCGGCTTGTGCGACTCGGATCACACAGCGAACTCGGCTTGTAGGCTTATAGACTGTCTGGCCAGTAAAACCAAATACCCTCAGCTGAGGGCATTCTTCTCTGATTGTTTAGTTGGTGTCACTGCGAATTGACTTACCTACTGATGCACCTCACTACTGAAACCACACCATGAAAACATTATTCCTCGGTCTGTTCCTGTTCGCGATTGCCATGCTTTACGTCAAATCGAAGCAGGGAAAATCCACCACCAACCTGCCTAAGTTCTTCCCCAAAAATCCGCTCTCGGATCCAGAACAAGTGCTGTTTCACCGTTTGGAAGCTGCATTGCCAAAACATATTGTGCTGGCTCAAGTGCAACTGACACAGTTCATCAGCATCAAGCGGGGTCCGCTTTACAAAAGTTGGTTCAACAAAATCAGCCAGAAAAACGTCGACTTTCTGGTTTGCGCTCACGACTTCTCGATTACCGCTGCCATCGAGCTCGACGACAGATCGCACGATTCGGTTAAACGCAAGTTGGATGACACCAACAAAACCACGGCAATCAATGCAGCCGGAATCGAGCTTGTGCGCTGGCGCGTCAATGCCTTGCCTAGCATTGAGGAAATTCAAGCTAGGTTCGATGAACTCTCGAATAATCGGCAACAATGACATTTGTTTTCTCTTGACGGTGGCCGCACTTAGAGGCGCAGTGGCGAACGGTTTGCAAAAATGCGAATGTCAAGGAAATCCAAAATGGACTTAAGAGCTTACATCGCAAGAGCAGAAAAAATAACGCAAAGCAGCCAATCGCTGGCTGAGCTAATTGGCGTTAGACCGCAGGAACTAAGCAGCGCAAAGAAAGGCGCGCGCGGCCTACCAACCGTCGCATGCGGGAAGCTCGCCGACTTGATCGGCGAATCGCATTGGACGGTGCAATGCGCGTCCGAAGTCCTCACCGAGAAAGATGAAGAGAAGCGAAATTATTTGTTGGATTTTGTGATGGGCACGACAAGGAAACATGCGACATTAAAAACTAGAATCTGAAAAGCAAAAACGCGACTTGCGTCGCGTTTTTTACGTCGAGATTTTTGCGAAAAATGGGTTTTTCTACAGCTTCAACCTTGGCACTAACCGCATTTGCGCCAACCTTGACAGCGTCCAACTGGTTCGCACCCTGTTCTCGTTTTCGCCGAATCGGCGTAGTCAGACGCGGCTGGCGCTACGGACGACTGGATGGCGGAGAGGGTGGGATTCGAACCCACGGATGCCTTGCGACATCGCCTGATTTCGAGTCAGGTACATTCGACCACTCTGCCACCTCTCCGCTGGGCGCGAATTATAGCGGGGCATTGTGAATTGGACACGATAAGATGCATTGCCTACGCTGTCCATACATCCTTGTGCAGTGCTATCAGCGACCATTTTTGAATTGGCCCATGAATTTGTCTATTCGACTACTTGCCAGTGGATTGATGTGCCTTGCGCTCGCGGCGTGTCAGCGATTGGAAGCGCCTGATCGCGAAGGCGTGCTGGTCGTCGCCTTGATGGCCGAGCCGTCGTATCAGCTTTCGGACGGGACACAGGCCGAAGGATTTACACAAGATTTCGTGCGTTTGTTTGCCAAAAAATTGGGCGTTCCGGTGCGCTTCCATATCGCCGCCGATGCGGCAGAATTGGCCGAGTTGGCTTTGCAAGGTCGCGTGCATATGGCGGTGTATTTGGATGCCGGGCCGACGACCAAGGAGTTGAGTTTTTCAGTGACCTTGGGCAATCGGCCATTGTGGGTGGTTCAACATAGTGACTTGGTTGGGCCGCAATCGTTGTCGGAACTCGACGGTCGGGAAATTCATGCGCCGATTGGTTCGGCAGCAGCGCAGGCCTTGTTGTCGTTAGCGCCGAATGTGCAGCCAAAAGTGATAGAAGTTCGCGATCACAATGAGATGGAAATTTTGCAGTGGCTGAACGAAGATCGTATTGCGCTGGCGGCGGTCGATGAACTTTATTTGCGTTTGGCGGCGAATCTTTATCCTGAGCTGGAAGCCGTCGTTCGTCTGCCCGGTAGCCGGGATTTTCGCTGGGCCTTCGCGCCGGTATATGGCAAGGATTTGCTCGAGATGGCGAATCAATTCATCACTGAATCGGAAAAAAATGGCGTGCTGCCTCGTCTGCGCGACCGCCATTTTGGCTACGTAAGACGCATCGATGCTGACGGCTTGCAAACCTTTATTGATGATTCCAAAAGCATATTGCCGCGCTATCGGCATCAGTTTCAATTGGCGCAGGAAATTACTGGACTGGACTGGCGTTTGATTGCCGCGCTGGCCTACCAGGAATCAAAATGGGATCCGCAGGCGACCTCAATGACCAGCGTACGCGGCATGATGATGTTGACCGAAGACACGGCCGATGCCTTGCATGTGGACAATCGCCTGGACGCGATGCAAAGTATTCGCGGTGGCGCGCGCTATTTGGTGCAGTTGATGGAGCAACTGCCGCCCAGTGTGGTTGATCCTGATCGACTTTGGTTGGCGCTGGCTGCCTACAATTTAGGCATGGGACATATGAATGGCGGGCGGGCAATTGCGCTCAAGTTGAACAAAAATCCTGACTCGTGGTTCGACATGAAATCGGTCTTGCCCTTGATGTCGCAACCGGCTTATTACGAGCGCTTGAAAAGTGGTCGTGCGCGCGGTGGCGAGGCGGTGATATTGGTAGAAAACGTGCGCAGCTATTACAGCTTGCTGGCGCATCTGGAGCCTGCGCATGTGCCGATGTTGAGCGTTACGCCGACGGCGAAATTGAATACAAAAATTCCGTCCGCTGGTGCGGCCGCAGTTACGTCAGTTGGTGCTGGCGATACGCCGTCGCGAATTCCTCAAACACCAGCAGTAATCCGCTCCGCACCACCAAAATAAGCCCGCAACACAGTCGGAATCGTGATGCTACCGTCGGCATTTTGATAGTTTTCCAAAATCGCCACTAGCGTTCGACCAATCGCCAACCCCGAGCCGTTCAAGGTGTGCACCAGCTCCGGTTTATTTTTCTCATTGCGGAAACGCGCATGCATACGCCGCGCCTGAAAGGCTTCGTAATTCGAGCAGGACGAGATTTCGCGATAGGTGTTTTGTGCTGGTAACCAGACTTCCAGGTCGTAAGTCTTGGCCGCACCAAAACCCATGTCGCCGGTGCACAGTTTCACTTTGCGATAGGGTAGATCGAGCGCCTGCAATACGGCTTCGGCGTGACCCGTAAGCTCTTCCAGCGCTGCCCAGGATTTGTCGGGATGGGCGATTTGCACCAGTTCCACTTTGTCGAATTGATGTTGACGAATCATCCCGCGCGTGTCGCGGCCATAGCTGCCGGCCTCGGAACGAAAGCACGGCGTATGGCAGACGAATTTCAGCGGCAGTTTTTCCGGCGCAATAATTTCATCGCGGACGATGTTGGTGACCGGTACTTCTGCAGTCGGTATTAAATACAGGACACTGCCGTCGTGGCGAACTACGCGAAATAAATCTTCTTCAAATTTTGGTAATTGGCCAGTGCCATGCATGCTCTCCGGATTGACCAAATATGGAACCGAGACTTCCGTGTAGCCATGTTTCGAGGTGTGCATATCCAGCATGAATTGCGCCAGCACGCGATGCAAACGCGCGATGCCGCCACGCATCAGCGCAAAGCGACTGGCGGAAATTTTCACCGCTGTTTCAAAATCCAGCCCACCCAAATTGCTACCCAGATCAACGTGATCCTTGACCTCAAAATCAAACGCGCGTGGCCGACCCCAGCGCAACACTTCCACATTCCCGGTTTCGTCTTTGCCAACCGGAACGCTCTCATGCGGCAGATTTGGAATCACTGCGACGAAGGCGTCGAAACGTGGCATCAGTTCTGCCAGCGCGACTTCCGAGGCCTTTAACTCGGCACTCAGCTTGGAGACTTCGGCAAACACTGCTGCGGCAGGCTCACCTCTGGCTTTCAAAATTCCAACTCGCTTGGACAAGATATTGCGTTGCGCTTGCAAATCCTGGGTGTGCGTTTGCAGGTGTTTGCGTTCCGCCTCGAGCGCTTCAAACGCCGCCGTGTCGAGCGTGACGCCGCGCGTTGCGAGGCGTTCGGCGACCATGGGAAGTTGGTTACGGAGGAGATGTATGTCTAGCATTTTGAAAACCTATTTGAGTGTTTTCGCTTTTGCATCAAGTTGTCTTAGATGCGCAAGTTTGTCGGCGATTTTTTGTTCCAGTCCACGCGTTGTCGGTTGATACCAGTTTGGTTCGGGCATGCCATCGGGCAAATAGCGTTCACCTGCGGCGTAGCCTTCGGATTCATCGTGGGCGTAGCGGTAATCGGCGCCGTAGCCCAGGTCTTTCATCAGTTTCGTGGGCGCGTTGCGCAGGTGTTCCGGCACCGCTTGCGAGTTATCTTTGGCAACAAATGCTCTCGCCGAATTATAGGCGAGGTAAGCTGAATTCGACTTCGGTGCAACGGCCAAATACAACACCGCATTGGCCAATGCCAGCTCACCTTCGGGGCTGCCCAGTCGCTCGTAAGTTGCTGCGGCGTTGAGTGCCACTTCCCATGCGCGCGGATCGGCCAGGCCGACATCTTCAATCGCCATGCGCACGATGCGCCGTGCCATGTAGAGCGGGTCGGCGCCGCCATCGAGCATGCGCACCAGCCAATACAGCGCGGCATCGGGATGCGAGCCACGCACCGATTTGTGCAACGCCGAGATTTGATCGTAAAACGCGTCGCCGCCTTTGTCGAAACGACGCAAGTCAGAAGCCAAAGTGGAATTCAGCCAGTTGGTGCTGATGACACGCCGTTGATTCTCGAGCGGCAAAGTGGCGGCCGCCGTTTTAACCGTTTCGATGACATTGAGCAATCGCCGCGCATCGCCATCGGCATAACCGAGCATGCGCGCTTTGGCATCCGGTTCAAAGTCGGTGTCCGGCAAGGTTTGGCGACAGGCGCGCTCGAATAGTTCACCGAGCTCGTTGGTATCCAGACTCTTGAGCACATACACGGCAGCGCGCGAGAGCAGCGCCGAGTTCACTTCAAACGAAGGGTTCTCGGTGGTCGCGCCGATGAAAGTAATCGTCCCGCTTTCGACATAAGGCAAAAAAGCGTCTTGCTGCGCTTTGTTAAAGCGATGCACTTCGTCGACGAACAGTATCGTTCGCCGCCCTTGATCGGCCATCACTTGCGCATGCTGCATCGCTTCGCGAATATCCTTGACGCCGGAAAAAACCGCCGAGAGCGCAATGAATTCGGCATCGAAACTATCCGCCATCAAGCGCGCCAAAGTGGTCTTGCCGACACCCGGTGGTCCCCACAAAATCATCGAGTGTGGCGTGCCGGATTCAAATGCCATTCGCAACGGTTTGCCAGGCCCGATCAAATGGCGCTGACCAATCACCTCATACAGTGCGCGCGGGCGCATTTGCTCGGCCAGCGGGGCGTGTTTGCCGATGCTTGGGAACAGATCGCTCATACCACGAAGAATATCAGTCCCGGCGCGAGCCGACGAAAATCTGCTGGCTATAATCAACTTTCGGTTTTTACCTGGTTTTTCTTAAGGAGCCCACTATGGGTCTGGATCGCGTTCCCTCAGGCATGGCCTTGCCCAACGACTTCAATGTCGTGATTGAAATTCCCATGCATTCGGATCCCATCAAATATGAAGTCGACAAGGAATCCGGCGCGATTTTTGTTGATCGATTCATGTCCACGGCCATGCAT
>JANYAW010000403.1 GCA_025361105.1 Rhodocyclaceae bacterium
TGAAGCTGTGCGCTAACGGATATCGCATACTTGCACTGTACGTTGATCAGAGTTCGATTGCACTCACCATCACAGCTAGGAGAAATCATGAAAAAAACAAGTTGGATCACCACCACCTTGTCCCGTCACCGCATGCAAGTCAATGTTGTGCGGAACTTTTGAGGATGGATGATTGTTCAAGTGGAATTCAACTTCGTCGCCCTCGCGAATCCGAATGAATTTGCCGGGTACTTTCCCACCGTAGGTCCAGAAAACGTATTCAACGCCATCTGCCATGCGCATCTTTTTTTCTACAACTTCCAGATTCACAATCATCTTGGTGGCGTAGGTGCGCGTGATGGGAGGCGGGACATCCGGCGCGTCTGTGAGAATCGCGTTTTCCTGGCCCTTTACAGTTTCCGCCGCAAAGACGGTGCCCGTCACCAATAGCAACGTGGCAAGAGTGACTGTGCTGGTGATCCAACTTGTTTTTTTCATGATTTCTCCTAGCTGTGATGGTGAGTGCAATCGAACTCTGATCAACGTACAGTGCAAGTATGCGATATCCGTTAGCGCACAGCTTCAACTTCTCGCCGGGATAAATCCTTGATTGCAATCAAGCCACAGATTTTTTTAGCGAACCATGATCTAGGTCAACCTGAACTGTGGTCTGAGTGCCGTGGACTACTGTTCAGAGGCTTGATGCGCGTCAATGCAATTAGCGAAGATGGGCGTGAAACTCAAGCTTCGGTCTAGACTGAGAAGGAGGAGATCAAGACTATGGAAATTCTCGTCGATGCACGCGAAATGCAGCCGCCCGAGCCATTCGAGCGCACGATGGAAGCCATCGATGCGATGCAGCCTGACGATGAAGTGGTGCTGTGGCTGTTCCGTCAACCGACGCCACTGTTTAACGTCTTAAAGCGAAACGGCTACACTTGGCGGGAGGCGGTGGGCCCTGACGATTGCTTCGAATTTCGCATTCGTCGCAACGTTGGATTGGTTGATGGCTAGAGGTCAAATTGCTTCAGCAGCTCGACATTCAAAATCGTAATGTTTTTACCATTGACGCGAATCAAGCCACGTTCGCTCAAATCGTGGAACACGCGCGAGAGTGTCTCGGGAGTGAGATTGAGTCGCGAAGCAATCACTTGTTTTGAGGTCGGCAAAACGACATCAATTTCGCCTTGCCGATCGGTGCTGTCGGCGCAATGCTGCAACAAATAACCAATCACGCGCTGTGCCGATGAACGCGAAGAATACGACTCAACATCCTGTATCAATCCGTGCAAGCGATGAGAAAGTCCGGCCAAAAGTTTGCGCGCGAACGAGGTGTCGGTAGCCAACAAATCAAGTACCACCGCGCGATCAATGTAGAGCAAGGCCGAGTCGAGCAGGGCCTCGGCAAAGACCGGATATGGTCTATCCATAAACATCACCGCCTCGCCGAAGCTTTGACGCGGGCCGAGAATTTCGACCACTTTTTCATTGCCTTGCGCAGAAGGAAAAGCCAGCTTGACTTGGCCGCTGATGACCACAAAAAAACCACGGGCTGCATCGCCTTTCTGAAACAGCATCTCGCCTCGACTCAGCTTCCGCTCTCGCACGCCAATTGCGACCGCCGAAATTTGATCAGCGCCAAGTTCTTGAAACAAGGGTAGGCGACTGAGTATGCTGGGAATATCCGTAGGCTTATTTTTCATCGCGCACACGACTATCAGTCTGAATCGATCACAAGATAACATGATGTCCATTCTTGATAGCAGTCTACATCCGTGATTGCCTACGCCGATTTACGCACCCTGCATGTGTTGTTCGCCATCATCAGCGTGAGTGGCTTCGCCTTGCGCGGCGCGTTGATATGGGTCGGTTCGCCCATTCTCCAGCGGCGTTGGGTGCGTATCCTGCCGCACATCAACGATACCTTGCTGCTGGCAGCGGCGATCTGCTTGGCCATGATGTCAGGCCAATACCCGTGGACGGCATCTTGGCTGGCGGCAAAAATTGTCGGGCTACTGGCTTACATCGCCCTTGGCGTCGCCGCCTTGCGGCCACGCTTTTCCAAGCCCGTGCGCGTTGCCGCGTGGGTCGCCGCGCTGATTTGTTTTGCGTGGATAGCCTCCGTTGCACGACTGCGAAATCCGGCGGGGTTTTTGCTGTATTTTTTGATTGCGCTTGACATAAATTTCCAGTCTCTATAAAGTAACTGACTAGTCAGTCAGTTATATTTTTGAAGAATCCCTCTGGAAATTGTCGATGAGCAGTATTGAATCCTTGGATGTTTCGGCCGAACATTCAGTCGAACCCATCCGTCAGCGCCGCAAAGAAGCACGCCCCGCCGAGCTAACTGCGGCGGCCTTGGCGCTGTTCGTCGAGAAAGGTTTTGCGGCGACGCGCCTCGATGATATTGCCGTTCATGCGGGAGTTTCCAAGGGCACGCTGTATTTGTATTTCGACAGCAAAGATGCGCTATTCAAAGCCGTGATTCAAGAAGGCGTGGTGCCGGTGTTGGATGCGGCGGATGAATTCATGGCCGACTTTGAAGGTTCCAGCGCCGAATTGATGCAGAACCTGATGTTGGTTTGGTGGCAGCGCGTGGGCAACACGACGCTGGGCGGTTTGCCAAAACTGATGATCGGCGAATCACGCAATTTTCCCGAGGTCGCGGCCTACTATCACGAGGCGGTGATAGAGCGTGGGCGCGTCTTGATTCAGCGTGTCTTGCAACGCGGCATAGACGCGGGCGAGTTTCGCCCACTGCCGGTTGAAATGGCAGCCGATGTGTTGTTCGCGCCTGTATTGATGCTGGCGATTTGGCGTCACTCCATGGATGCTTGTGGCATTGCTGCGCGTGACCCTGAAGCCTATTTGAAGACCCATTTGGCATTGTCTTTGGATGGCTTGTTGATCGAACATAACTTGCCACCCACGCCGCTCGCATCTACAAAAAAATCGGGCACGTCGGTCAAGAAAAAATAATCCCATCTGCATTGCGGAGTTTGAACATGAAACCAGTTTTGCTTGTATTGCCGATCGCATTATTTGTCGCCGCCTGCAGCGCGCCACCGCCGCCGGAAAAACCTCAGCGCATGGTGCAAACCATATCAGTTGGTGCCGGCGACACGCCGTCGGTGCGTGATTACAGTGGTGAAGTACGCGCCAGAAGCGAATCCACCTTGGGTTTTCGTATCCCCGGCAAGCTGATGACGCGATTGGTGGATGTCGGTGCTTCGGTAAAACAAGGTCAGGCGCTGGCAAGGCTCGACCCCGCCGATGCAGGCTTGCAAGCTACGCAAGCAGAAGCGCAGCGGGCAATGGCCGCCGCTGACCTGGCGCGTTATCGCGATTTACGCAGCAAGAATTTCGTCAGCCAATCTGCCCTCGATGCCCGCGAAACCACGCTGGCGGCGAGCGAAGCGCAAGCTGGATTGGCGCGCAATCAGACCACCTACACAACCATTTTTGCCGACCGCTCGGGCGTGATTGCCCAAGTCATGGCCGAGCCGGGACAGGTTGTTGCAGCCGGCCAGCCAGTGTTCCGGTTGGCACCCGATGGCGAACGCGAGATTGCGATCTCCTTACCCGAAACAGATATCGGCAAGATCAAAATTGGTCAAGCCGCGACGGTCACCCTGTGGGCCAAAGGCGATGCAAAGATTAGGGGAACGGTGCGCGAAATTTCGCCGGCCGCCGATCCAGTCACCCGAACCTATCCCGTGCGAATACGCTTGAGTGGTGCCGATGCGCGTTTGCCACTGGGTATGACAGCCACAGTTAGTTTTGCCACCGGTGCTGGAAAAAATATTTTGGTAGTACCGCTCACAGCGATATTCCAGAAGGGTGACAAGGCAGCCGTCTGGATAGTCGCTGCTGACGCGACGGTGTCGCTCAAGCCTGTTACGGTGACGGCTTATACCAACGCGGGCGCAGTGATAGGTGAAGGTTTGAAAGGTGGCGAACGGATTGCCGCTGCAGGTGTACATCGACTGATCGCCGGTGAAAAAGTTCGCGTGATTGAAGGCGCCGAGGCAGCAAAATGAAACACCTCAATTTGTCCGAGTGGGCACTCAATCACCGGCAGTTTGTGCTCTATCTGATCATCGTTTTAACCCTCGGCGGGGTGCTTGCCTACATGCAGCTCGGGCGTTCGGAAGACCCGGACTATGTACTCAAAACCATGGTGGTACGCACACTGTGGCCGGGCGCTACGGCGCAGGAGATGGAGCAGCAAGTCTCTGACAAAATTGAGCGCAAGCTGCTCGAGACTCCGTGGGTAGACTACGTCAAATCCTCATCCAAACCAGGTGAGTCGCTGGTCTATGTGACGCTCAAGGATTACACCGCACCGGCTGCGGTGCCGGAAATTTGGTATCAGGTACGCAAGCGGGTAGATGATATGCGCGCCACGCTGCCGGCTGGCGTGCAGGGGCCGTTTTCCAATGACGAATTTGGCGATGTGCTGATCAAGATTTTTGCCTTGACGGGTGACGGCGTGGAGATGCCGGAACTGCGTCGGCAAGCCGATCGTATTGCCCGAGAATTGCGCCGTGTGCCGGATGTCAAGAAAATCGACATGCTCGGCATCCAGGATGAAAAAATCTTTATCGAGACCCGCCCTGACCGACTAGCGGCGATGGGTCTGGCGCCGCTGCAGGTATTCGATGCCTTGCAGCGACAAAATGCAGTGACACCGGCTGGTTTCATAGAAGGTAATTCCGACCGCATTCGTCTGCGTGTTGATGGTGCACTCGATAGCGCCGAAAAAATCCGTGAAGCAAATATCGTCATTGGCGGGCGGGTTATTCGGCTTGGCGATATTGCTGAAGTCACTCGCGGACTATCTGATCCGCCGACACCACGTATGCGTTTCATGGGCAAGGACGCCGTTGGCTTTGGTGTAGTCATGCTCAAGGGCGGCAATGTGCTCGGACTGGGCAACAACGTTGATGCCGCGATGGCGCGTATCGAACGCGATTTACCCGTTGGTATCGATGTGCATGTGGTCGCTGATCAGCCCAAAGTCGTCCGCGTTTCCTTCGCCTTGTTTTTCCGCACCTTGCTTGAAGCCATCGGTATCGTACTGCTGGTGTCGTTTCTCAGTCTGGGTTGGCGCACCGGCATGGTGGTGGCTTTGTCGATTCCTCTGGCGCTGGCGATTACCTTCATCGGCATGTCGGTGGCCGACATTAACCTGCAACGTGTGTCGCTGGGTGCGTTGGTGATTTCATTGGGTTTGCTGGTGGATGACGCCATCATCGCCGTGGAAATGATGATGGTGAAGATAGAGCAGGGCTGGGATCGCATGCGGGCGGCGACTTTCGCTTACACCTCGACTGCGTTTCCCATGCTGACCGGCACGCTGATTACCGTGGCCGGATTTTCTCCCGTGTATTTCGCTAAGTCGGGGTCCGGTGAATACACCGGATCGATATTTCTGGTGGTCGGTATCGCGCTGATTGTGTCGTGGTTCGTCGCGGTGATTTTTACGCCTTATCTGGGCTACCTGATACTCCGCCCGCCCAAGACTCCGGAACACGCAACAGTCTCGGAATTGCACACCAAGGATATTTACGACAAGCCTTTTTATCGGCGTTTCCGTGCCTTGGTGGTTTGGTGTTTGCATCATCGCTGGCTGGTGATTGGTATCACCGTGGCGACCTTTATCGCCTCACTGGTGCTGTTCGACAAAGCCGTGCCCAAGCAATTTTTCCCCAGCGCCAGCCGTTCCGAGCTGCTGCTTGATGTCTGGCTGCCGCAGGGTGCCTCGTTGGCGGCGACCACGCGTGAGGTCAAGCGGGTCGAGCAGTTGATTGAAGGTGATGAAAATATTGAATCCTGGTCGTCCTATATCGGCACCGGCTTACCACGATTTTTCTTGTCCCTGGATCAGCAGTTGGTCAACGATAACTTTGGTCAGTTTTTGCTGCTGACCAAGGGTCTCAAGGAACGTGAACTGATACGCGCCAAACTCGAAAAAGAGTTCGCAAATCCGGATGGCCGCTGGTCAAACTTGCGGCTGCGGATGACGGCTTTGGAAAATGGTCCGCCGGTGAACTATGTTGTGCAGTTTCGGGTCTCCGGTGAAAACGTCGACCAATTGCGCAGCGAGGCGGAAAAGGTCGCCGCGGTCATGCGTGCCCACCCTAATCTGATTGACGTCAACAGCGACTGGAATGATCGCGTCAAATCGGTCCGTGTGGAAATCGATCAGGCCAGAGCGCGTACGCTGGGTGTATCCAGCCAGGATGTGGCCTTGACTTTGCAGGGCTGGCTGGTCGGTGCCACGGTGACGCAGGTGCGCGAAAACGATTTGTTGATTGACGTGGTGTGGCGCGCCGGTGGTGGTAAAGCCGGTACTGAGCTGCGCACACTGGACAGGATTCCAGAGCTGGATATCGTTGCCAGCAATGGGCGCCATGTGCCACTGGCGCAAATCGCCAAGTTGGTGCCGGTGCAGGAAGAAGGTTTGATCTGGCGACGCCATCGCTTGCCGACCATCACGCTGCGTGCCGATGTCAAGGGCATACAAGGCCCCGATGCTTCTCAGCAAATCAACGCTCAGTTGGCCGAAATTCGTGCCGCATTGCCACCCGGCTTCGTCATCGAAATGGGTGGCGCGATAGAAGAGTCGGGTAAAGGTTCACGCTCGATACAAGCCGTGATGCCCTATATGTTGTTGGGCGTGGTGACGCTATTGATGATGCAATTGCAGAGCATAGGCCGCACCGTGATAGCGCTGCTGACTGCCCCGCTGGGACTGATAGGTGTCACACTTTCACTGATGGTCTTCCAGATACCGTTTGGCTTTGTGGCCAATCTTGGTGTCATCGCGCTGATGGGAATGATCTTGCGCAATTCGGTGATTTTGATTGACCAGATTGCGCAGGACGAAGCCGAAGGCAAACCGCTGTTCAATGCCATTGTCGATTCGACGGTGCGTCGTTTCCGCCCGATTGTGCTGACCGCGGCTGCATCGATCCTGGCCATGGTGCCATTAGTGTCGCAAGTGTTTTGGGGTCCGATGGCGGTCTCGGTGATGGGTGGCTTGTTGGTCGCGACTTTGCTGACTTGTCTTTTCTTGCCCGCGCTATATGCCGCTTGGTATCGGGTGCGCGAGTAGAATGATTTTTCGCCTGAAACTTCTGTTCGCGCCGCAAGCATCGGCGGCATTCACCTTCAATCGGAGTTGTGCATGACTCATCCTGCTGCTTTTATGAGCGTCGAGAAAGCGCGCTTCAATATGGTCGAGCAACAAGTGCGCCCGGCCGGCATATTGAACCCTGACGTATTGGAATTATTTTCCCTCGTCAAGCGCGAGTGTTTTGTACCACCGGTCTACGCAGGCTTGGCCTTTGCCGATACCGAAGTGCCGTTGGGGCATGGGGCGAATATGTTTCTACCCTCGGTCGAGGCGCAAGCGCTGCAAGCTGTTGCCATGCGGCGACACGAGCGCGTGCTCGAAGTCGGCACCGGTTCTGGTTTCATGGCGGCGCTGCTCGGTGCGCATGCCGAACATGTCTGGAGCATAGAAATTATTCCCGAGTTGGCCGCACAATCACGACAAAATTTGCGCCGTGCGGGAGTCTCAAATGTCACTGTCGAACAAGGCAATGGCCTCGCCGGATTAGCGCAACAAGCGCCCTTCGATGTCATCATGATTTCTGGCGCAGTAGATGCTGTGCCGCAACTGTTGCTCGACCAACTCAAGGTTGGCGGGCGGTTGTTCGTTTTGACAGGGGACGCGCCAGCAATGCAGGCCAAATTGCTGACCTGCGTCGCCGATCCAAATGGGTTGGGCAAAACCGTGCGTACCGAAACTTTGTTTGAAACCGTGGCCGATGCGCTGGTTCCGCTACACGCCGAATCACATTTTGTGTTCTGACAATGGAACAAATCTCCGCAACCATGCTCAATGCTTGGCTAACCGACGCGACGCGCACCAAGCCGGTGATGGTCGATGTGCGCGAGCCGTGGGAGCTTGAGCGCTGCCGTATCGAAGGCGCGCAATCGATACCTTTGTCCAGCTTGCCACTGCAAATGAATTCGCTAGCCCGCGAGGCCGATACGGTGATGATTTGTCATCACGGTGCGCGCAGTTTTCAAGCCGGAATGTTTCTTGAACAACAGGGTTTTTCGCACATCATCAATTTGCAAGGTGGCGTGGCGGCATGGGCGCGTGATGTTGATCCGGCGATGCCAACTTATTGAAACAATTGACGGCAAAGCCATTCGACCTGCGTAATCTCCTTTTCATCCTCAGTTATCCACTGTTCATCCTGCCCAAGTTGCATGACATTTGACTAAGCCCTAAATTCTTACTGTTCCCATAATCCCCCACGCGGAGTTCGCGATGAAACGTAATAAATCCTTCCTATTTTCGAGTGTTATTGCTGCGGCATTGACCGCTGGTCTAGCGCAAGTTGCCACTGCCGCCGATTTGGTTTCGGTGTATCGCGAGGCGATCAACTACGATGCGCAATTTGCCGGTGCGCGCGCCAGCCTGGAAGCTGGACGCGAAAAATTACCGCAAGGCCGCGCAGGTTTGCTGCCTTTGATCGTTGCTGGTGCGTCTACCACCTGGAACGATGCAGATATCCAACTGCGTGCCCCCGTGCCGGTCGCCTCGAGTGCTTACAACACGAACGGATGGTCGGTTAGCCTGACGCAACCCTTGTTCCGTTGGCAAAATTGGGTGAGCTATAACCAAGCCGAGCTGGCCGTAGGCTTGGCTGAGACGCAATTTGTGCTGGCCAAGCAGGATTTAATCCTGCGTGTTGCCACCGCCTACTTTGATGCCTTGCTGGCCGAGGACACGCTCGCCACTGCGCAAGCACAGCGTGTTGCGATCGCTGAAACACTTGAATCCGCCAAGCGAAATTTTGAAGTCGGCACCGCAACGATCACCGATACCCATGAAGCGCAGGCACGCTTTGATTTGGCTACCGCGCAATTAATCGGTGCGCAAAACGATTTGGACGTCAAGCGTTATGCCTTGCAAGTTCTAGTTGGCAAAGATGTACCAAGTTTGAAGCGCTTAGGCAGCGGCGTGGCCTTGTCGCGACCACAGCCGGAGAACATCGACAAATGGGTAGAGATGGCGCAAACCGGTGGTTTGGGCGTGCAAATTTCCGCCGCCAGCCTTGAGATTGCCGATCGAGAAATTGACCGTCAGCGCTCCGGCCATTTGCCCACGCTGGATTTGGTCGCCACCCGTAGTAATAGCGGCCAAGGGCGCAACTTGTCGGTACCTACCGGCGTTGATACGGATGCCACCACGGTAGGTTTGCAACTATCGATACCGCTGTTTGCGGGTGGTGCGACAGCCTCAAGAGATCGCGAAGCCGTTGCCTTAAAAGACAAAGCAGTCGCTGATTTGGACAATGCACGCCGCTCGGCTGCACAAGGTGCGCGCACGGCGTTTCTGGGCGTGACTTCCGGCTTATCGCAAGTCAAGGCATTTGAGGCGGCGCTGACTTCATCGCAATCAGCACTGGATTCCAACAAGCTTGGTTACGAAGTGGGTGTGCGCATCAATATCGATGTGCTCAACGCGCAATCACAGCTTTATGACACACGGCAAAAATTGGCCAAGGCACGGCTTGATACCTTGCTGGCCTTGTTAAAACTCAAAGCCGCAGCCGGTGGATTGGGCGAGGCCGATCTCGCTTCGGTGAATTTGTTGTTGGAGTAAAGGCTATCCATTCACAGCGCGAATGATGAGTTCCATCGTCCGCGCCGTGGCACCGCGATGATATTGAGTGAAGCGCAATCCGGCTTGTGACATGCGGGCAAGCACTGCTGCATCGTGCAGAAGTGCTAGTGTTTTTTGCACCAAATCATCCGCATCAGCAATCGCCAGCGCAGCACCATAGGCTTGCGCCTCAAACGCTGCCTCGGCAAAATTGTAGGTCGACGGCCCGAGCAACACCGGCGTGCCAACGGCACAAGCTTCAATCAAATTCTGGCTACCAAAATCGAGCAAGCTGCCGCCAATGAAGGCGACATCAGCGAGTGTGTGCCAAGCGAACATTTCGCCCATTGAGTCACCCAGCAGCACGTCAGTTTTCGCCTCAATGACGGTGTTATCGCTGCGTCGTTGCGTGCACAAATCCTTCGCTTGAATCAGTGCCGCAACATCGTTGAAACGCTGCGGATGGCGTGGAACGATGATGAGCAACGGCGTGTCGTCAGCACCAACTGGCACGTTGCGCATCCATGCATCCAACAACAAGGCTTCCTCACCCTCGCGCGTACTCGCCGCCAGAAATACTTTGCGTTGCCCGATTTGCGTGCGGAAATTTTTGCCTAACGCAATTTGATTTTCCGGCGCATCGATATCGAATTTGATATTTCCGACAACACTAGGCGAGTGCGCACCAAGCGTCTTTAATCGATCAGCGTCGCCTTGCGATTGCGCCGCGATGGCGCGCAATCCCTGCAATGTTTCTTTCGCCAGCGTCGGAAGTTTCGCGTACCCCGCCGCTGATTTTTCCGACAAACGCGCGTTCACCAACATCAACGGCACATCACGGGTTTTGCAGGCAGCAACCAAGTTCGGCCACAATTCCGTTTCCATCACTAGGCCAAATCGCGGTGAGTAATGCCGCAAGAAACGCCGCATTGCCCTCGGCGTGTCATAGGGCAAATAGCAGCTTGCAATCGAATCACCGAACAATTCCTGCGACGTGGCACGCCCGGTGGGTGTCATGTGCGTAATCAAAATCTGATGATCGGGAAAGCGCTCGCGCAGCGCAGAAATCAGCGGTTGCGCTGCACGCGTCTCGCCGACGGAAACCGCATGCAGCCAAATCAGTGATTCATTTGCGCGGCGCGGGAGATGGCCGAAAAAGCCAAATCGTTCGCGCCAATGCTGCAAATATTCTGGCTGTTTGCGTGCCCGCCATAGCAAATAAATCACCGCCACCGGTAGCAGCAATACGACGCACACGCTGTAAATAAATCGCGCCATCAACGAGGAACCGTCAGAGGAACACCCGGCAAACCGTCGGCCGCCGAAATCACCTCAATCGCACTCGGCGCGTGAGTGCTTGAACCCAAATTAACAAACGGTGTCGCAGCCAGAACGCCAGTGAGCGTCGGCTCAGACGAGCAATAAATCGCCACTGTCGGGCGACCCAGCGCAGCGGCTAGATGCACTAAACCTGTGTCGACGCCGATGACGATTTGGGCGCCAGAAAGCACGTGCGCGAGCGCTGTCAAACTTTGCGCAGGTAGCGCAATCGCATTGGGAATTTGCCGCGCCAAACGCGTTGCCCGTTCGCGTTCGATTGCACTACCGCCGGGCAATTGGCAGACCAGTCCGCGCGCATTCAAATGACAACCCAACGCCACCCAATGTGCTTCTGGCCACAGTTTGTCATCGCGAGATGTCGCCGTTAGCAGCACTGCAGTAGTGTGCGTTTCATTGATAACTGATGGCCGCGCGATGCCGTAATTCAGTGGCTCACTGACCACGCTACCAAGCGCCTGTGCTACCAAAGCGCGATTGCGCTCAACCGCATGCAGTGTGGTCGCCACCTCAAACCGCCTGTCATAAGCTGCCGCCGCCAAACCTTCGCGCGCGGATGCCGTGTTGTAGCCGCAGCGCATACCGCGCGCACAAAAAGTAAATAACGCGCTCTTCAACAAGCCCTGCGTGTCGATGGCATAGTCGTAATTTTCGTGGCGCAGGACGCGATGAAATTCGTACATCTCAGACCAGGTGTCGCCAGCAAAAAGCGCCTTGCGCCAGCGCCGCAGCGCGACCGGAATCACGCGCTGGACACCAGGATGAAGGCGCGGAATATCCGCAAAATTCTCCTCCACCACCCAATCTATTTGCGCGTCAGGAAATCGCGTGACAATGTCGCTAACGACCGGCAAATTGTGAATCACATCGCCCATGGACGAGGTTTTGATGAGGAGAATGCGCATGGCGGCGATTATCCAAGAATTACGCACGCTATGCGCCGCAACCAAATCGTGTGCCGAGCGCGATAATCGGGCGGTGACCACTTCAGACGTGCTTCATTGTCAGCTTTGGCTTGCATATTTTTCAGGAGCGCCAAATGGCCGCATTGATTGAACCAGCAGCGCGCTGTATTTCTGCTGTCATCATCACCAAAAATGCCGCGAGTGAACTTGCCGCATGCTTGGCCAGCGTGGCATTTTGCGACGAGATTTTGGTCGTCGATTCGGGCAGTGAAGATGCGACGGTTGAGTTGGCTACAAGCCTCGGCGTGAGAGTGATACAAACGCATTGGCGTGGGTTCGGGCCGCAAAAACAATTTGCGGTCGAGCAGGCGACGCACGACTGGGTGTTGTGTTTGGATGCCGATGAGCGGGTGAGTGCGCAGCTTGCTAACGAAGTCGCTAACGGTGTGTCACCAGCACCAACTGGCGAATCTGCTGTGGCGCGAACGACCGCCTATCGTTTTGCTCGTTGCAATCGTTTCATGGGTAAATATTTGCGTCACGGCGAAGGTTATCCCGACTGGAGTTTGCGATTGTTTGATCGTCGCGCGGCGGTTTGGTCGGATGATGTAGTGCATGAAAAAGTCGTCGTCAATCGCGGCGAGATTGGTACCTTGGCGGGCGATTTGTTGCATGAATCGGCCGAGTCCTTGGATAATTATTTAGCCAAACAAAATCGATACAGCACGCTGGCGGCTGAGATCGCTTTGGCGCAGGGCAAGCGAGCGAGTGTTGCGCAACTTTTGTTTTCGCCGGCGGTTCGCTTCATCAAATTTTATTTCTTCCGGCTTGGGTTTCTCGACGGCGTTGCCGGATTGGTGCACATCCTGATTGGTTGCCTTGCCAGCTTTGCCAAATACGCCAAGATGCTCGCGGCGCAAAAATAATTGCTATGGCCACTTACGCAATCGGTGATGTGCAAGGCTGTTTCGATGCCTTGCAATCCTTGCTTGATCATATCGAATTTGATAGGCGCAACGACCGTTTGTGGTTTGTCGGTGATCTGGTTAATCGTGGTCCGCAATCGCTCGAAGTGTTGCGCTATGTACAGTCGCTCGGTGACATTGCCATCGTGGTTTTGGGCAATCACGATTTGCATTTGTTGATGCAGTCCGAAGGTTTTGGCAAAGCCAATCGCGAAGACACGCTGGCAGAAATTCTTGCCGCGCCTGACCGCGTCGAGTTGCTGTTATGGTTACGCAGCCAGCCGCTCTTTCACTGTGAAGGTGGATGGGCGATGGTGCATGCCGGGCTGTTGCCAAGTTGGTCTTTGGCACAAGCGCAGGACTTGTCAGATGAGGTTTCGGTCGCGTTGCGCGCGCCGAATTATCAAGAATTCATGGGCCAGATGTGGGGCTCGGAACCTGCGGCATGGTCGGACGATTTGTCCGGCTGGGATAGGCTGCGGGTGATTGTGAACGCCATGACGCGGATGCGGTATGTAACACATGACGGAGCGATGGAATTTCGCGCAGCGGGCAGCAAAGCGCCGCCCGCGCAAGGGCCGGAAAACTGCACGCCATGGTTCGACGCGGCGCATCGTGTTAGCGCTAATGCACCTGTTGTTTGTGGCCATTGGTCAGCGCTGGGCTTGGTAATGCGACCAAATTTGGCGGCTATCGACACGGGTTGTTTGTGGGGCGGTTCACTCACCGCATTGCGCCTGGACGACCGACGAGTTTTTTGCCAGCCTTGCCGGCAATATGTGGTGCCGCATGGGTGGGATTAGGGCGTAGCAGTATCAGGACACATCAGTTGGTGCTGGTCACGCGCCGCTATTTAGCCATTCTGTTAAACGATTACGAACCTCAACCAACACGCTATCCCAATCGCCAAGTTGCGTTTGTCTAAACAGTGTCGCGCTGTCGTACCACGGAGTATCGGTGCGATCCAGCAGCCAACGCCAGTCGCGGCAAACGGGTAGCAAAATCCAAACAGGTTTGCCTAGCGCGCCAGCTAAATGTGCGATGCTGGTGTCAACAGTAATGACCAAATCCATCAAAGAAATAAGTGCGGCCGTGTCGGCGAAATTCTTGATCACGTCGTCGAAACGGAACAGATTTTTGCATTGGTCGAGGAGCGGTAATTCGGTGTCGCGAGTGACGTTTTGCAGGCTGAAAAAATTGACATCGGGCGACAGAATTTGGCGGAATTGCGCCAAAGGAATTGAGCGATGTATGTCGTTTCGGTGAGCACTGCTGCCGCTCCACATTACGCCGACACGCCGACGCGCAGAGTTGTCCGGCTGCTCACCCAAGCGCTTTGCCCAAGTATCAACATAGCATGGCGGTGCCTGTAAATACGCGTCGCCGCTCACGTCAGCCAAGCGTGTATTGCAGGCCAATGGCAAGCTCAGCATAGGGCATTGCACATCGACTGGCGGCAACTTGGAGAGCTGGTCAGACATCGCATTGACACCGACCAATCCGTCCAACAAAGGCAACAAACTGGTAGGCACGTACAAGGCAACATGCGCACCCATTGCGGCGATTTGTTTTGCATAGCGGCAAAACTGTAGCGTATCGCCATAGCCTTGTTCAGCGTGCAGCAAAATTGTCTTGCCTTTGATGTCGTTCGCTCCAAGCCACAACGGCTTGACGTCCGCTTCGGCGTTTTTCGTCACGCCGTCCTGCATCCAACGGCTTTCGTACTGTCGGAAGCCGCGCTCAAAATCACCTTTGAGCAGAAGGCATAAACTTTCGTTGTAAATGGCATCCTTGTTTTGCGGCGATATTTTCAGCGCATGAGCAAAACTCGCAAGCGCGTCGTCAATCCGATTGAGATTGGTGAGTACTGCACCGCGATTGCTCAGTGCCGCGACATAGTCCGGCCGCAGCGCTACCGCGTAGTTGTAACTTTCTAGCGCTTCGTGCAAGCGACCTAATTGACGCAAAGCGATGCCACGATTGTTGTGCGCATCGGCATAATCGGGACGCAGGCTGAGCGCAATTTCAATAGCGGCAAGCGACTCGTTTTCCCGTTGAAGTGACCTGAGTGCAACGCCGCGATTGTTGTGAATCTCGGGTAACTTCGCATCCACCCGTATCGCCGCGTCATAACTAAGCACAGCTTCATCGTAGCGCGCCATGTGCAACAATAAATTGCCGCAGGCGAAATGTGTTTCT
>JANYAW010000117.1 GCA_025361105.1 Rhodocyclaceae bacterium
TCTCCCACGACCGCCATTTGCTGCGCGCCTGTTGCGACGAATTGTGGCTGGTGGCGAATGGAAAAGTCGTCCCCTTCGACGGCGATCTGGACGACTACGCCGAGTGGCTGGCAAAGGAGCGCTCCGAAGACAAACGCGCCGTGCAGGACAAAGCCAGCGCGAAAAAAGATGACGAACTGTCCCAGTTGGTGCTCGCGACACGCCGTCAAAACGACACGCCAACGCCATCGCAGATCGCCCTGCAAAAAGATGCCGACAAGCTGGAAAAAAAGCTCGCCGCCTATCAGGGCGAAGCTAATCTGGTCACGCAGCAACTCGCCGATCCGGCGCTCTACGTCACCCCCAACTCGCCCCGCCTGTTAGCGCTTACTCAACGGCAAAGCCAGCTTAAAAGGCAGATCGACGAGACCGAGATGCTTTGGCTGGAAATTCAAGAGTGTATCGAAGATGTGGCGAAACCGGCCTTCGTCGTTCCAGACGACATCGACCAAAGCAATCCGGAGATTGCCAAAATGTTCAATGGCGGATCCTGATCAATCACCAAAGCGTCGCATAGAAATCGGCTTGACGAACTGTAATCTATCAAATTACAATGAACTTCGCCTAATTACACATAGCCATGATTCGAATATTCAAACATAAAGGGCTTGAACGGTTCTTTCGGAAGGGTGACCACCGTGGAATTATTGCCAAATCGGAAGCTCGAATCGAGCGCATGCTTGATCGTCTGGATGCAGCGACGAGGTCGGACGATATGAGCATTCCCGGCTACAAGTTTCATCCGCTTTCAGGTGATCGCAAAGGGACTTATTCCGTCACAGTGACGGGAAACTGGCGCATTACCTTCCGCTTCGATGGCGAAGATGCAATTGACGTAGACCTAGAGGACTATCACTGATGAAAACACTTCGCGACCCGAATCGTCGCCCGACCCATCCCGGCGCAGTTCTGCGTGAGGACGTGCTGCCCGCGCTAGAAATGACTCAAACCGAGTTCGCCCAACGCCTCGGTGTTTCGCGCCTATCCGTGTCCGATTTGCTGCACGAGAAACGCATCATGACACCCGAGATGGCAGCACGAGTGGCCAAATTGCTCAACACCACGCCGGACAGTTGGCTACGTATGCAGCAAGCCGTTGACTTATGGGAAATCGCGCAAGACCCAGACAAGCTGTCAGGTATCAAACCTATCAAGACTGATTTGCTGGCGGCATGAGCGGCACTGAATGCCAGGAAATTTATTCATGCAAGACGCGAGTCCAATAATTTTTCAAGGTATTGTTTGCACGATGTTCTTGTAGTTAGGTGCCGATTAATCCCGCCCTATCCGATACACCGCCAAACTGCCGAGGAAATTGGCTTCCTCGTCCACCAGCGCGCCGGCTTCATCGAGCACTTGTCGTTCGCGGATGGCGATGTTCATGTGTTGGCAGAGTGCTTCAAAATCGACGAGGGTGAAGAAGCGCAGGTTGGGCGTGTTGAACCATTCATAGGGCAGGTCTTCGCTCACCGGCATGCGTCCGCCCATGACGGCCATACGGTTTTTCCAATAGGCGAAATTGGGGAAGGAGACCACCGCTTCGCGTCCGACGCGGAGCATTTCGGTGAGTACTTTTTCGGTGTGGATGACGGCTTGCAAAGTGCGCGAAAGGACGACGTGATCGAAGGTTGCGTCGCCGAGACCGGCGAGGCCTTGTTCGAGGTCGGTCTGGATGACGTTAATGCCATTGCCGATTGCCGCCAGCATGGCTGCGTTTTCCAGCTCTATGCCGTAGCCGCGCGCACCGCGCTGATCAATCAGGCGACGCAGCAAACCGCCATCCCCGCAGCCTAAATCAAGTACGCGCTCGCCAGGTTTAATCCAGCTGGCAATGACATTGAAATCGCCACGATTGTGCAGGGTGTTCATGTGCCCACCCGTTTCAAAAAAGCCGTAATGACCGCGTGATATTGCGGATCGGGCATGAGGAAGGAATCGTGGCCGTGGGCACAGTCGATTTCGGTGTAAGTCACTGGCTGGCCATTCTTGACTAAGGCATTGACCATCTCGCGCGAACGGGAAGAGGTGAAGCGCCAGTCGGTGGTGAATGAGACAATCAGAAATTGCGCGCTGG
>JANYAW010000040.1 GCA_025361105.1 Rhodocyclaceae bacterium
CGCACCTTTGCTGGTGGCAGCGATGGCGAAAAATAAAATTAGCGGCGAACTCCACAGCGGAACATGGCTAGACATCGGTACCCCCGACCGACTTGCCGCCGCGAATGAATTGATTGCGATATTGAAGCGTGGCTAAGTCGGCGACATCGGTGACGGTGGTGGGCGGCGGACCGGTCGGCATGGCGCTGGCCTTGGCGCTGCATCAACAAGGCATAGGGGTGACGGTACTCGAAGCGCGAGCGCGTGAAGCGATCAAGCATGACCCGCGCGTGCTGGCGCTCTCGTTCGGCTCGCAGCAAATTCTTGAACGACTCGGGGTGTGGGATACGCTGGGTCTAAAACTTAGTGCAACGCCGATACAAACCATCCACGTCTCACGACGCGGTAATCTCGGCCGTGCACGCATGCGTGCCGACGAGCTTGGCGTGCCGGCGCTAGGCTACGTTTTGCCTGCGGCGAATTTGATTACCGCGCTTGATGCCGCGTTGAGCCAGGCCGGAATTCCCTATCATGATCATCACAAAATTTCCTGCGTAGAAGATGTCGCTGCGCCATCGCCAAGCAGCATGTTGACGGTGTGGGCGGAAGGCAGCGTGAGCGACGGTGCGGGGCAGTTTCGCGACTACCACCAAGCGGCGATTTTGTGCACGGCAACGACTAAAGCCGCGCATGACAATGTGGCTTGGGAGCGCTTCACCGCCGATGGTCCCGTGGCCTTGTTGCCACTAGGCAATGACTACGCCGTGGTGTTGACTTGCGCAGCGGCCGAGGCAGCAAGCATCGTTGCGCAGGGCGATGCGGCGTTCACCAATTTGTTGCAAACACGCTTCGGCCAGCGCCACCAGTTCGTCAGCGTCGGCCCGCGCGCCAGCTATCCGCTGAGCTTGCGCTGGCGCGAAGAAGTGATCGCCGAGCGACAAGTCTGGCTGGGCAACGCTGCGCAAACTTTGCATCCGGTGGCAGGGCAGGGTTTCAATCTGGCGCTGCGAGATGTCCGGGAATTGACTTGGCATTTGTCGGCAGTGTCGGCTGCGCAAGACTTTGGCGCGCAGATAGTGTTGCGCGCCTACGCAAAATCACGCAGCCTCGACCGCCGTAGCGTGATTGGATTTACCAACAGCTTGATCGACGTGTTCGGCAGCGAAATTGCGCCACTCGCACATGCGCGCGGCGCAGGCTTGGTCGTCCTTGATCTACTGCCGCCGCTGCGAAATTTTCTGGCGCGACGAATGATGTTCGGTAGCCGTGGCGGCTGATGAATGATTGCAGCTTGAAAGCGCCTTTTGGATTGCGCTAGAATTCGCCCTCCCCTGCGTTCCACTGGCACTGCGCTACCCAAATCCGTATGAACTTCCTTGGCCATTTGCTGCGAAATAATTTGTTTGTTGCGCCTATGGCAGGTGTCACTGATCGACCCTTTCGTCAGCTTTGCAAACAGCTCGGCGCGGGGCTGGCAGTGTCTGAAATGGTGACTTCAAATTCGCTGTTGTACGGTAGTGCCAAGACTTTGCGGCGTGCCAATCACGAAGGCGAGGTCGATCCGATTTCGGTGCAGATCGCCGGTGCTGATCCGGCAATGATGGCGCAGGCCGCCAAATACAACGTCGATCACGGCGCACAAATTATTGACATCAATATGGGTTGCCCGGCCAAGAAAGTTTGCAACGTGATGGCCGGTTCTGCCTTGATGCAAGACGAGCCTTTGGTGGCCAAAATTCTTGAAGCGGTGGTCAATGCGGTACCGGGTTTTCCGGTCACGCTCAAGTTTCGTACCGGCTGGAATCGCGACAACAAAAATGCGCCGATGATTGCGCGTATTGCCGAACAATCCGGCATCCGCGCGATAGCAATTCATGGTCGCACACGTGCCGATCAGTACACCGGTGATGCCGAATATGACACCATCGCCGAAGTCAAATCGCGCGTGCAAATTCCGGTGATTGCCAATGGCGATATCACCACGCCAGAGAAAGCCAAGTTCGTGCTCGATTACACCGGCGCCGATGGCGTGATGATTGGCCGTGCGGCGCAAGGTCGGCCTTGGCTGTTCCGCGAAATTTCACATTTCCTCGCCACCGGCCAGCATTTGCCGCCGCCCACCGCGCTGGAAATTCATCGAATTTTGCGTGCACACCTGACTGAGCTTTACGCGTTTTATGGCGAAGAAACAGGTGTCAAAATTGCGCGTAAACATATCAGTTGGTACACCAAAGGCATCGCCGGCGCAGCGACTTTCCGCCACGCCATGAATCAACTGCCAACCGTCGACGATCAAATTCGCGCCACCGATGAATTTTTCTTCGCGCAGGCGCACGCAGAATTTCACGCAGAATCGTACATAAGCGCCGCTAACGACGAGTTGGCGCAGCAGGAGGCCGCGTGAGTTCAAGCTCTGAATTGCACGATTGCGTGCGCCGTGCGCTCAATCGATACTTCCGTGATTTGGATGGTCAAGCGCCACACGCGGTGTATGACATGCTGATGCGCAGCGTCGAACAACCGATGCTGGAAGTTGTCATGAAGCAGGCCGATGGCAATCAAACCGTCGCCGCCGAAATTCTCGGCATCAGCCGTGGCACGCTACGGCGCAAACTGGCCGACTACGGCCTGTCGTAATCCTATTTCACAATCCCCGAGGTTGCTATGAGTGTTGTTGCTGTTACACGGGCGCTGATTAGCGTTTCCGATAAACGCGGCGTGGTGGATTTTGCCCGCGCGCTAAATGCCCTGAGCATTGCGCTACTATCCACCGGTGGCACCGCCAAACTGTTGCGCGATGCGGGGCTTGATGTCACTGAAGTATCCGATTACACCGGCTTTCCCGAGATGCTTGACGGTCGCGTCAAGACCTTGCACCCCAAAGTGCACGGCGGGATTCTTGGTCGCCGCGATTTACCCGATCATTTGGCAACGATGGCCGCGCACGACATCCCGCGCATTGATTTGGTGGTGGTCAATTTGTATCCCTTCCAACAGACCGTCGCCAAGCCCGATTGTGCGCTCGACGATGCGATTGAGAACATCGACATTGGCGGCCCGGCGATGGTGCGCGCGGCGGCAAAAAATCATGGCAATGCTGATGGTGGTGTCGGTGTAATTACTGATCCAGCCGATTACGCGCTGGTGCTCGAAGAACTAAAAGCCAGCGGCGCGCTGTCCTACGCCACGCGTTTCAAATTAGCCAAGCAAGCTTTCACCCATACCGCGCGCTACGATTCAGCGATTGCCAATTGGCTGACTTCGCTCGATGCCGACAACAAACCCGGGCAGTTCCCGACCCATTTGCAATTGGCCTTCGACAAAGCCGACACCATGCGCTACGGCGAAAACCCGCACCAGGCGGCAGCGTTTTATCGCGAGCCCAATGTCGTATCGGGTGGCATCGCCAGCTACCAACAATTGCAAGGCAAAGAGTTGTCCTACAACAACATTGCCGATGCGGATGCGGCTTGGGAATGTGTCAAAGCCTTCACTTCGTCCGGGGTTGCGTCACTTGGTGCTGGTGACACGCTGTCAGTACTAGCCGCCTGCGTCATCGTCAAGCACGCCAACCCTTGTGGTGTGGCCGTTGCAGAGAGTGCCGAAGCGGCGTATCGCAAAGCTTTCAAGACCGATCCAACTTCTGCATTCGGCGGCATCATCGCTTTCAATACCACTATCGACAAAGTCACCGCCGAAGCGGTGGCCGGACAATTTGCCGAAGTGATATTGGCGCCCGAGGTGACCGACGAAGCACGTACGGTATTCGCTACAAAGCAGAATTTGCGCGTCCTGGTCGTGCCGCTGCCGCGCGGCCAAACAGCCAGCCAACTCGATTACAAACGTGTCGGCGGCGGGCTATTGGTGCAAACGGCGGATGCTGCCGTGCTAACTGCCAGCGATATAAAAATCGTCACTCGCCGTGCGCCGACTGCGCAAGAAATGAACGATCTTTTGTTCGCTTGGCGTGTCGCCAAATATGTCAAGTCAAATGCGATTGTGTATTGCAAAGATGGCATGACCATAGGCGTTGGGGCAGGGCAGATGAGCCGCGTTGATTCGGCCCGCATCGCCGCCATCAAAGCCGAGAACGCAGGCTTGAGCGTGGTCGGCACAGTCGTCGCGTCGGATGCATTTTTCCCTTTCCGCGATGGCCTCGATGTGCTGGCCAAGGCCGGCGCGACGGCAGTTATACAGCCAGGTGGCTCGGTGCGCGATGCCGAAGTGATTGCCGCCGCCGACGAGCAAAATGTGGCAATGGTCTTCACCGGCTTCCGCCATTTCCGTCACTGAATTTGGGTATTTTCACGAATGAAAATTCTCGTCATCGGTGGTGGTGGTCGCGAACATGCACTGGCATGGCGATTAGCAAAAAGCGCCGGGGTTCGCCAAGTTTTTGTCGCGCCGGGCAATGCCGGAACGGCGCAGGAACCTGGCCTGACCAATCTGCCGATAGTTGATCTGGATGCGCTGGCAGATTTTGCGCAAGCCGAAGAAATCTATGCGACCGTGGTCGGCCCCGAAGGCCCCTTGGCCAATGGCGTGGTGGATTTATTTCGTGCACGCGGCCTGCGGATTTTCGGCCCGACGCAGGCCGCCGCACAGTTGGAAAGTTCCAAGGATTTCGCCAAGCGTTTCATGAGCCGCCACGACATTCCGACTGCGCGCTTTGAGACCTTTACCGAGCTTGCCGCTGCGCACGAATACCTGAATAAACACGGCGCGCCGATTGTCGTTAAAGCCGATGGCTTGGCCGCCGGCAAAGGTGTGGTGGTCGCCATGAACGATGCTGAGGCGCATGCCGCCGTCGACCTGATGCTCACTGGCGAGGCCGCTGGCGCACGAGTGGTGATAGAAGAATTTGTCGACGGCGAAGAAGCCAGTTTTATCGTGATGGCCGATGGCAAAAACGCACTCGCACTCGCCACCAGTCAGGATCACAAACGCCTCAAGGATGGCGACCAAGGCCCCAACACTGGTGGGATGGGCGCGTACTCGCCAGCGCCGGTGGTGACACCCGAAATGCATGCGCGCGTGATGCGTGAAGTGGTGATGCCGACCATCAACGGCATGGCCGCTGATGGCGTCGTGTTCACCGGTTTTCTATACGCCGGATTAATGATCAAAGCCGACGGCAGTTTGCGCGTACTCGAATTTAATTGCCGCATGGGCGACCCGGAGACACAGCCGATCATGATGCGGCTCAAGAGCGATTTCCTTACGCTGGTTGATGCGGCGATTGACGGTCGCTTGAACCAAGTCGACACCGAATGGGACAGGCGCGTTGCGCTCGGCGTAGTGATGGCGGCGGCCAACTACCCTGAGTCGCCGCGCAAAGGTGATGCGATTCAGGGCCTGCCCGCAGCGTCGGAAGACACCCATGTGTTTCATGCCGGCACACAAATGCGCGGTGAGGAAATCGTCACCGCCGGTGGCCGCGTGCTGTGTATAACGGCCTTGGGCGACGGCGTCAAAGCCGCGCAAAAACGCGCCTATGAAGTGCTCGACGGTATAGGCTTCGACGGTATGCAATGTCGGCGCGATATTGGTTTCCGTGCCATCAAGCGATAGAAATTCGGGTAGAAATTCGGGTAAAAATTCGGATAGCGAACTGGCAATCATGTCGACATCAAAAATCAGCGCTGCAATCTTGCCACCGGCCACGCTCGGACTACTCGGTGGTGGTCAGCTCGGGCGCTTTTTTGTTGGCGCGGCACATGAGTTGGGCTACCGTGTGACCGTGCTCGATCCCGATCCGCATAGCCCGGCCGGCAAGATCGCTGACGAGCATATTGTTGCGGTGTATGAGGACAAGGCAGCGCTGGAGCGCTTGACACAAACTTGCGCCGCAGTCACGACCGAATTTGAAAACGTGCCAGCCGCCGCGCTGAGCTATTTGGCGAAATTCATTCCGGTGCGCCCAAGTGCTGAAGCAGTGGCGATTTGTCAGAATCGCAGCGCAGAAAAGCGCTTTCTCAAACTCAACGGTTTTCCGCATGCACCTTACGCCGACATTGTGCGTGCAACTGACCTTGACGCAGTCGGTGCCAATTTGCTGCCTGGCATTTTGAAAGCCGCGCGATTTGGTTATGACGGCAAAGGGCAGGTGCGGGTTGCGAACCTTGACGATGCGCGCTTGGCCTTCGCCCAATTCAACGGCGAGCCTTGTGTGCTCGAACGCCTGATGCCATTGGAATGTGAGCTTTCCGTGGTACTTGCTCGCGATTCCAGCGGTGCGGTGCAATGTTTTCCTGTCGCGCAAAATCAGCATCGTCATGGCATCCTTGACATCACTACCGTACCCGCTGATGTGGCCGCATCCTTACAAACCAAAGCTAAGGAAATCGCTGAAGGCATCGCACAGAAAATGCACTACATCGGCACCATGGCGGTCGAATTTTTTGTCGTCGCCGGTGAACTGTTTGTCAATGAAATGGCACCGCGCCCGCACAATTCCGGTCACTACACGATTGATGCCTGCATCACCAACCAGTACGAGCAACAAGTCCGCGCGCTGTGCAATCTGCCCTTGGGCGATGCCAGTGCCCACAGCGCCGCAGTGATGGTGAATTTGCTCGGCGATCTTTGGTACATCAGGGACGCGCATCACAGCCACGAACCCGATTGGCATAAATTGCTCAGCGTGCCAAATCTGAAATTGCATCTTTACGGCAAGCATCACGCCAGACCCGGTCGCAAGATGGGGCACTTCACCGTGATCGGAAATGATGTCGATGAAATTCGCCAGTTGGTGCTGGCGATACGCCGTCAATTAGGTCTTGAAGATGGCTAGCATCGCCAAAGCCGTCGCTTTGCTAAGAGCCGGCGAGTTGGTAGCTTTCCCGACTGAAACGGTCTACGGTCTCGGTGCCGACGCCAGAAATCCTGCCGCCGTGGGAAAAATATTTTCCGCCAAAGGCAGACCCGCTGATCATCCGGTGATCGTCCATCTGCCCGATGTGTCACACCTCGAACGCTGGGCGATCAACATTCCGAATATCGCCTATCGCATTGCGGCGGCCTTTTGGCCCGGACCGGTCACACTGATTTTGCAACGCCATCGCGATGTTCCCGCCATCGTCAGCGGTGGACAAACCAGCATCGGTTTGCGCGTGCCCAATCATCCCGTCGCACTGTCATTGCTGCGTGCCTTTAACAACGGCATCGCAGCGCCGTCGGCCAATCGCTTTGGCCGCATCAGCCCGACCACTGCGCAACATGTACGCGACGAACTTGGCGATGCAGTGCAACTGATTCTCGACGGCGGCGCATGCGAAGTGGGTATTGAATCAACCATTGTCGATTTGACCGGCGAGCGGCCACAGATACTTCGGCCCGGAATGATTTCCGCCGAAGCGATCGCTTCAGTGCTTGGCGAAAGCGTTGCCGCAGCCAGCACAACAGACAAAAAATCGCCGCGTGTGTCGGGGAGTCTTGAAGCCCATTACGCGCCGCGCACGCCATTGCAACTATGCTCGGCGGCTGCGATTGCCGAGCAAATGCGCGTGGCCAAAACAAGTGACGAGCGTATCGCCGTGCTGGCCATCAGCGGCGAATCGCCACAAATCAATAATGTGGTTTGGCAAACCGCCGTGCCGGACGCGACCACCTTCGCCCACGATTTGTATGCCAATTTGCGCAAGTTGGACGCAAGTAATTGCGCACGCATTGTCGTTCAACAAGTGCCGACGGACGACGCATGGCGAGCCATTGCAGACCGCCTCCAGCGCGCCGCAGTTGGCTCCGGTGAATCACATTGATAAATACGGCGCTGACTTGCCGCAAAACTAACGCACGTTATAATTTCTGCAACAAGTAAGGGTAACAAGCGGGGGTGTAGCTCAGTTGGGAGAGCGCGACGTTCGCAACGTCGAGGCCAGCGGTTCGATCCCGCTCACCTCCACCATTTTCGAATCGAAGTTTGTTTTTTTGTGATTTGCGCTTGTTCGCTTTGTTGTTCGCTACGTCGTCAATCGTGTCGTAAAAATTCAATTTACCTCTGAGGAAAAAACTATGTTCAGTCACATCATGGTCGGTGCAAACGATATCAATGCATCAAAGAAATTTTACGATGCGGTGCTCGGTGCAATCGGCATTCCGGCGGCCGTCACCGATGACAAAGGGCGTGTTTTTTACATGACCAAAACAGGTGTGTTTGCGATTACCCAACCGATTAACGGGGAGCCAGCTTGTCATGCCAATGGCGGCACGATAGGTTTTGCCGTGGATAGCCCCGAAGTCGGCGACGCTTGGCATGCCGCTGGTGTGGCCAACGGCGGCACGACTTGCGAGGATCCTCCAGGTGTGCGCGAAGGCGGCATGGGAAAAATGTATCTCGCCTATTTGCGTGACCCAGCAGGCAACAAGCTCTGCGCGCTCAAGCGAATGAGCTGATGGCGGCATCAACAATAGCAACTGCTACCAGCACGCCAGCAACGTTTTGGATGACCGGCCTTCCGGGGTCAGGGAAATCTACGCTGGCGACGGCGCTGACCAAGCAATTGTTGGCAACTGGATTGCGTTGCTGCGTGCTCGATGGTGATGTGATGCGCCAAGGTCTGTGCCGCGATTTGGGTTTCTCGGCAGCAGACCGCCGCGAGAATATTCGTCGCGTTGCCGAAGTCGCGCGCTTGTTGAATGACGCTGGTGTTTTTGTGGTCTCGGCACTCATCTCGCCGGCGCAAGAAGATCGCACAATGGCCAAGGAAATTATTGGTCATCGCGACTTCATCGAAGTGCACGTGGCAACACCACTAGCCGTGTGCGAAGCGCGCGACCCCAAGGGTTTATACAAACGTGCGCGGCGTGGCGAGCTGGCGAATCTCACTGGGGTCGGCTCGGTGTATGAGATTCCACTTGCACCAGCGCTGGCGATCAATACCGACGAAGTAGCGATTGAAGCTGCTGTGGCCTTGATGCTGGGTGTGATACGGATGCGGTGATGAAGCGTTGATCGTTCGCCAGTTGGTGCTGGCGACACGCCGTTAACAAAATGGGAACCACGTGGTTCCCATTTTTTCGTTCACTCAAATGATAAAAAAAATACATCACAAATATTGTGACTCCTCGAGTTTTGATAAAAAAATATCTCCAAAAATATCGAAACGAATCTTGTTGGTTTTCAATCCGTAAACAATGAAAACGCGCATACATCTCGATAATTCAAGGAATCTCGAGGTTTTGGCAGTGATTCTGCACTGCGCCATTTGTCACATGGCACGGTGATTGCAGACACAGTAACTAACGCCAAGTCGCACTGATAGCGACTTTATGTGTCAAACAATAAAAGGAGACGCTTGTGACAGTCATGGATCGAAGTGAGTGGTATGACATTGCGCGAGATACCAATTGGTCGCCGAGTTTCGTTCGCGAACAGGAAATGTTTCCGCCGCAAATGACCGGTGGCTTTGGTCTCGCGCGCGAAAAATGGGTGGGCTATGACGAGCCGTATAAAACTTCTTATCCGGAGTATGTCCGTATCCAACGTGAAAAAGATGCGGCAGCTTATTCGGTAAAAGCGGCGCTTGAGCGCAACAAGCTGTTTGAAACTGCGGATGCCGGTTGGCTTTCGATTCTGAAACAGCACTACGGTGCGATTGCCCTTGGCGAGTATGCAGCGATGAGCGCTGAGGCGCGCATGGCGCGATTCGGTCTGGCATCCGGCATGCGCAATATGGCCACGTTCGGCATGATGGATGAGAACCGCCACACGCAACTGCAACTGTATTTTCCACACGAGCATTGCAACAAAGACCGCCAGTTTGATTGGGCACACAAGGCCTATCACACCAACGAATGGGCGGCCATTGCGGCGCGACATACATTCGATGATTTGTTTCTAAGTCGCGATGCAACCAGCATCGCAGTGATGTTGACCTTTGCCTTTGAGACCGGCTTTACCAATATGCAGTTTCTTGGTCTGGCGGCTGATGCAGCCGAGGTCGGTGACTACACATTCTCGAGCTTGATTTCCAGCATCCAAACCGACGAATCTCGCCATGCACAAATCGGTGGACCGGCGTTGCAAATTCTGGTGGAAAGTGGGAAAAAAGAGGAAGCCGAAAAACTGGTTTATATCGGTATTGCCCGCGCTTGGCGGTTGTTCAGCGTGCTCACCGGGCCGGCGATGGATTACTACACACCGCTTAGTCATCGCAAGCAATCATTCAAAGAATTTATGCTCGAGTGGATCGTCGGGCAATTTGAACGATCACTGATTGAGCTTGGCTTGGATCTCCCGTGGTACTGGGAAAAAATGATTGCCGAGTTTGAATATCAGCATCACGCCTACCACCTTGGTGTCTGGTTTTGGCGCCCCACGGTTTGGTGGAATCCGGCAGCGGGAATGTCGCCCGATGATCGCGATTGGCTGGAAGAAAAGTATCCGGGATGGAATGACACTTTCGGCAAATGCTGGGACGTGATTATCGACAATGTCCTCGCAGGACGGCACGAAAAAACGCTGCCGGAAACTTTGCCCATTGTATGCAACATGAGCCAGCTTCCGATTTGTGCAATTCCCGGCAACGGTTGGAATGTAAAGGACTATCCCAAAGAATTTGAAGGCAGAACCTATCACTTCAACTCGGAGATTGACCGTTGGATTTTTGAGACTGATCCGGCGCGTTATCGCGGGCACATGACCATCGTTGATCGACTACTCGCAGGTCATATCCAGCCACCTGATTTGAGCGGCGCGTTGAAGTATATGAATCTGTCGCCAGGCGAGTGTGGCGACGACGCGCACAAATTCGCATGGGCAGAAGCCTATCGCGCAAATCCATATGCAAAAAAAGCTGCCTAGAAAACCGGAGATCGCAATGAACCCATTTCCATTTATTTCCAACTTTCAAGGCGACTTTGTGCTTCAGCTGGTTCTTGCTGATATGACATCGACAATGGATGAGGTTGCGGCAAATGCAGCCTATCACTCAGTGGGGAGACGAGTTGTTGCCCAACCCGGCAAAGATATTCGGGTTCGCAAAGCGGGTAATGAAGATTTCTTTCCTCGAACCATGAAAGTAGATCAATCCGGTCTCAAGGCTATGGATTGCCTTGAGATTTTGTTTGTCGATCCGGAGTGACCCAGCAATGGCTTTTGAAAAAATTTGCACGCTAGACGACATATGGGAAGGGGATATGAATTCGTTCGATCTCAATGGTGTTGAGGTGCTTTTGGTCTGGCCATCGGGTGGCGAAATCAAGGCCTATCAAGGCGTTTGTCCGCATCAAGACATACCACTTTGCGAAGGGAAATTCGACGGCAAAGTAATTATGTGCAGAGCACATCAATGGACTTTCGATGCCAATAGTGGACGTGGAATCAATCCCGGTGGCTGTCGTTTGGCGCAGTACCCAGCAAAGATTTTGGGTGACGACATTTTGGTCGAAGTCGGATCAACCGTCACGCTTCATTCACTTTAATAAAAGGTTGATTATCAAATGAGTCAAAGCGCCGCTGACGGGTATAAAAATAATCGAGTGGGTCCTGTGCTGCGTGCCAGTGACATGACGGAGGCAATCGTTGATGCCGCGCGCGAAGACAACCCCGGTAAGCAAATCAGGGTTGACGACAAGGGTGCCTACGTTCGTGTCGATACCGAGGGTGAGTTAATTATTCGCCGCGCAACGCTCGAAAGCAATTTGGGACGCCCTTACACCATGTCTGAATTCGAAATCACCTTGGGTTCATTCGCTGGGCGAATCGAAACCACCAACGAGTTCATTCGGTTTTATTTCAACAAGAGTATTTGAAGGAAAGCATGATGGCAAATACAGTGGAAATTCTAAAACCCCAGAAAACCTGGAGTCACCTTGCCGGTCGGCGAAAAAGACCCAGCGAATATGAAATTGTGTCGACCAATCTTCACTTCAGTACCGACAATCCAGACGCACCATTTGAGTTGGATCCTGATTTCGATATGGCACGCTGGTTTAAGCAGTACCGGAATTCGAGCCCGATTACTCACCCTGATTGGAATTCCTTTCGCGATCCAGACGAAATCGTTTACCGCACCTACAACCTATTGCAGGATGGACAGGAAACCTACGTCTTCGGCTTGTTCAGTCAGTTCGCCGATCGCGGCCACGATGCCATGCTTAGTGCGGATTGGGTAGCGACTTTGGCCAAGGTCTACTCACCGTGCCGATATTTGTTTCACGGTATGCAAATGATGTCCGCGTATTTGTGTCAGATGGCACCGGCTTCAACCATTTCAAATTGCGCCACTTATCAGACCGCAGACTCGTTGCGCTGGCTCACTCACACGGCATATCGAACCAAGGAATTGAGTAAGTCATTTCCTGATCTCGGTTTGGGAAGTGACGAGCGAAATGTTTGGGAATCCGATCCGCAATGGCAGGGGCTACGGGAACTCGTTGAGCGCGCGCTAGTTGTTTGGGATTGGGCGGAATGCTTCATTGTCTTGAATCTTGTTTTGAAACCGATAGCGGAAGAGTGCACGATCCACGCCCTGGGAGAAGCGGCACGACGGAACAACGACACGCTGCTCGGGCTCCTTGCCGACGCTCAGATGGCAGACGCTGCGCGCCATAGAAGATGGGCAATTGCACTGGCACGAATGGCGGTGGAGCAACCGGGCAATCGCGAACAATTCGCGCGTGTTATAGAGACATGGGGCACGCTGGCAGGCGGTGCCGCAGATGTCTATTGCATGGGGCTTCCTGATGCAGATCGGGCATCAGTTCGCGCCAAGCGCGTGCTCCGCGAACTTCACGTTGCTTGTGGCCTCTGATTGATAGCCAAAACACAATGAGCTTCGATGTCACCATTGCCGGCAGCACAGAATTCGCTGTGAGCGCTGGCGATTCTGTTTTGGCAGCCGCGCTGCGAAGTGGTATTGGCTTTCCCTATGATTGCTCGTCGGGTGGTTGCGGTAGCTGCCGATTTGAACTGCTTGAAGGAACGATGGAGGACTTATGGCCGAATGCGCCGGGTCTATCCGCTCGGGAGCGATCACGTAAGCGCTTACTCGCGTGTCAATGCCGCCCGACTTCACGCAGCGTGATCCGTGTCAAAACAAGTGACGAGTACCGAACAAAAATTCTTCCCACTAAACAGTTGGCGGTGCTCGAGAGCGTCGCGGATCTGACGCACGATTTACGCGAATTCACGTTTCGCACGAACGCTGCTGCGGCTTTTATTCCGGGGCAATACGCACTCGTCGAGATACCAGAATTGGATTCGCGTCGCGCGTATTCGATGAGCAACCTGCCAAATTCCGAAGGCATATGGCAATTTATTGTTCGTCGCGTCATCGGCGGACGCTACACATCCTTTCTGTTTGATTCTCTCAAGCTCGGCGATGCGATCTCGCTAGACGCGCCGTATGGGATGGCGTGGTTACGCGATGATTCGCCTCGAGATATTGTTTGTATTGCAGGTGGTTCAGGGCTCGCACCCATGCTGTCGATTGCGCGTGCCCGGTCAGCCACGCTACGCAAAACCGATTCACGGCTTTTTTTCTACTACGGCGGTCGCACGTCGGCAGATTTGGCTGGTGAATCGCAGCTGCGCAGTCTGGACGGATTTGATGAGCGAATTTTCTATCGCGCGGCATTGTCCAGTAGCGACCCGGCATGGTCAGGCCGTACCGGATTTATTCATACGGCTGTCGAGTCAGACTTGGCCGCCGACATTCCGTCATTTGAGTATTACTTAGCAGGCCCTCCGGCAATGGCAGAAGCAACGCAAACGATGTTGATTTTGAAACACAGCGTACCGATTTCACAGATTCATCAGGATCGTTTTTTTTAACCCCAAACCAGTTGCATCGAAGGACAGGCTTGGACGAAAAGGAGGCAGTGTTCTATCAGGCAGGTTGAATTCGCGAATTGAAAAAATGAGATCACGGCGTAGGTTGATTACTTATAAAAATATTTCAATTAGGAGAGAACAATGAAGATAGTCAAAACGACGCATCAACGCCACATCGTGTTAGCGACGGCAATCGCGTGTGCGGCGATGAGTTCGATGCTGGTGCGCGCGCAAAGCACTGACGAGCCGTGGAAGGTCGATGTGATCTACGAGAACGACA
>JANYAW010000046.1 GCA_025361105.1 Rhodocyclaceae bacterium
GCCGTGCCGGTTGTTGATCGGACAGCGCCAAGTAATGTTCGAACATTTTTGCCAGCGAATTGCCTTCAATTGGCACATAACTTTGGTACGGTTCCGCGCCTTCAGTTTGCAGCGTGAGTACCAATTGACCATCACCCACCAAATCGCGGATTTCGCCAGTTGGTGCTGGTGATACGCTGTCTGTGGAGTCTCGGCTTTGCACAGCCGAGCCGCTACGCGGGCGCAAAGCGGTGCTTTGCGAATTCCCCGCTTCGCCGCTGTCTGTGGAGTCTCGGCTTTGCACAGCCGAGCCGCTACGCGGGCGCAAAGCGGTGCTTTGCGAATTCCCCGCTTCGCCGCCGTCGTCACTCGCTCGCGCCATTCCACGCAAGCGCAGTTGTTCATCGCAATCAACTACCAACATGCTCACCACGCCATTGCCCTGAAGTTGGAACGCCAATCGCCCAGGCGCTTTGAGGTTGCTACCCATCAGGGTGGTCACCGCCGCCATTTCTCCCAGTAGCGTGCGAATTGGTTCTGGATACTCGCGCCGCGCGTGCATTGCTTGCCATGCAGGCCCAAGTTGTACCAATACGCCGCGAATATCCAGCGCTTCAAATAGAAAACGATGTACCGTATCCATTCGCGACTATGCAACGAAGCTATCAAATAACGTCGGATCAAAGCCCACCAAAATGCGGCCATCGGCCATCTCGACGACCGGTCGTCGAATCAAGCTGGTGTGCTCCAACATCAAGGTCACGGCTTGTCCCTGTGCGGTAATCACCGGTTTGGGGTCAAGTCGTTGCCAAGTCGTGCCCTTGGTGTTGAGTAAATTTTTCCAGCCCACCACCTTGCACCATGCCACCAATTTTTCACGCGGGATGCCGAGTTTTTTGTAATCATGAAATTCATACGCGGTACCTTGCTCTTCGCACCACGCGAAAACTTTCTTCATGGTATCGCAATTCCTGATGCCGTAAATCTTGCGGGTCGGTGCTGCGGGTAATTGGGACATTATTTGGGCCACGTGAAAGCAATTATTAAGGCCATATTTTAACCGCGCATCGGCGAAGCGCCTGGACTGCTAACCTAAAGCATCATTCATCTGGTCATGAAACTCGGCCAGCGATTCGGCGGTGTCTATCTCGCGCGGCAAGGCATCGCGGACCGAAAAGACGCCCATGATTTTGTTGTTTGGCGAGAGTATCGGCAGATGCCGAAAGCCGCGCTCTATCATGATCAGCACCGCCGCCGAGACCTTCATTTCTGGCGCGACACAGTGAGGGTGGCGCGTCATTACTTCGGCCACGCTGGTGCGCGCGGGATCGAGTGCTTTGGCGATGACGCGGGTCATCAAATCGCGCTCGGTCAAAATACCCAATAGTGCACCACTGGTGTCGGTGACCAATATGCTGCCGCAACTGGCGCGCGTCATGATGCAGGCCGCTTCGCGCACCGTTGTTTCCGGGGCTGCCGAGACCAACAGACGTTGACCTTTGATGGATTGGAGTACGGTGCGCTCAGCCATGATTCACCTCATCAATTGCAAAAGGAAAATCGAAACATTCTTTCGCAAATTTACTCCGACTAGCGCAATCCGGCGTTGATTTTGTCCAAAGTTTTATTGCCAGGATTTAACTGGCTAACGCCAAGCGAATTAAGCGGCGAGCTGCTGGTGTTCAACGCCTGATGCAAATCGGTGGCGTGGGCATCGACGAATAACAATCCGGTCACCACTTCTCCTTGCGCTTGACGCTCGTTCATGTAGGCCATCGCCGCCAGCCTATCGGTGGGGTCATAGTCCGCGTGCAATTTGCGCAGGCGCAGCATCGTGCCGTCGTGATGCGGCACATCGACCACACTTCCCGCTGCATATTTGGTGGTGATTTCGCTATGCGTGTCCATGAAGTCGATGCGATTGACGGCTTCATTGTGCTCGCGCACATAGTCGTAGCTCTTGGTGCTGCCGACATGGTTGTTAAAGGTCACACAAGGGCTAATCACATCAATGAAAGCCGCGCCGCCGTGACCGAGTGCGCCTTTGATTAGCGGTACCAATTGTTCTTTGTCGCCCGAGAAACTGCGCGCCACATAAGTCGCACCGAGTTGCAAAGCGATGCCAACCAAGTCAACTGCGCTATCGCTATTTATAACGCCTTTTTTGCTCTTCGAGCCGCGATCAGCAGTGGCAGAAAACTGTCCTTTGGTTAATCCATACACGCCATTATTTTCGACGATATATGCCATCCGCACACCGCGCCGCATAGCGTTGGCGAATTGGCCGAGTCCTATTGATGCGGAATCGCCATCACCCGAAATACCCAGATAAAGCAAATCGCGATTGGCCAAATTGGCACCAGTCAATACCGATGGCATGCGGCCATGCACCGTATTAAAACCGTGCGATGCGCCGAGAAAATAGTCGGGCGTTTTAGAGCTGCAACCAATGCCTGACATTTTGGCCACGCGATGCGGCTCAATATCCAGTTCCCAGCAGGCTTGAATAATCGCCGCCGAAATCGAATCGTGTCCGCAACCGGCACAGAGCGTAGAAATTTTGCCTTCGTAATCGCGGCGGGTATAGCCAACTTTGTTACGCGTCAGCGTCGGATGATGCAGATGAGGTTTGGCAAGATAGGTCATGCGGCCTCCGATTGCACGGGGAAATTCTTGGCGACTATCGCAGACGCCGCCGCGCTTTTGGCGATGGAGCGGGCGATGAAGTGTGCAGTGATTGGTGTGCCATCAAAGTGCAGCACGCGCATCAGACAAGCCGGATTGATATCCAACTCGCTAACCAACATCGTATGCATTTGCGCATCACGGTTTTGCTCGACCACGTACGTCAAATCGTGATCGGCTATGAATCGCTCGACTGAATCCGGAAATGGAAATGCACGCAGACGCATGGCATCAAGGTGTATCCCTTGTGCCGCCAAAATGTCCAGTGTTTCTATCATTGCCGGACTGGTCGAGCCGAAATAAATCACGCCAAGGCGGGTCGTTTGCTGTGCCGGGCGAAGTTCCGGTTGTGGCACCAGACCTGCCGCCGTTTTGAATTTCTTAAGCAAGCGCTGTACGTTGTAAACATAATCCGGACCACGCTCGGAATAGCGGGCATAGGCATCGCGTGTGCTGCCACGGGTGAAATAACTGCCTAGAGTCGGATGCGCGCCGGGCAGGGTGCGCCAAGCGATGCCATCGCCATCGACATCTTTATAGCGGGCGAATTCGCGACCCGATTCCAAGTCGGCGGCGCTCATCACTTTGCCTCTATCGTATTCGCGCGCGGCATCCCATTTGAAGGGTTTGCACAGACGTTGGTTCATCCCGATATCCAAATCAGACATGACGAATATCGGGGTTTGCAAACGATCAGCCAAATCCAAAGCCATTGCTGCAAATTCAAAACATTCATGCGGGTCGTCAGGAAATAACAAGACGTGTTTGGTGTCGCCATGCGAAGCGTAAGCACAGGCAATCAAGTCGGATTGTTGGGTGCGCGTTGGCATGCCGGTTGACGGCCCGCCGCGTTGCACATTCATGATGGTCACCGGAATTTCGGCAAAGTAGGCAAGGCCGATGAATTCGGTCATCAGCGAAACGCCTGGGCCGGAGGTCGCGGTGAAGGCACGCGCACCGTTCCAACCGGCGCCAATCGCGATACCGACAGAGGCCATTTCGTCTTCGGCCTGAACAATCGCATAGTTGTGTTGACCGCTAGCCGCATCAACACGGAACTTGTCGCAATAGCGTTGGAAGGCCTCTGGTACGGATGACGACGGCGTAATCGGATACCACGCCGCGACGGTCGCGCCGCCGTACACAAAGCCGAGTGCAGCCGCACTATTGCCGTCGGTGAAAATTTGATCGCCAACGAAATCGCTACGCTCCACACGAATACCTAAAGGTAAATCGGGCGCGGCGACATTTTCCTTGACGTAGTCGCGACCTAAATTGAGCGCTTGCACGTTGGAATCCAGCAAGCGTTCTTTGCCCTTGTATTGCTCAGCAAACAATCGCTCAAACACGCTGACTTCGACATCCAGCAACATCGACAAGGCACCCACATAAATAATGTTTTTGAACAACTGCCGCTCGCGTGGATCAGCGTAAGCGTTGTTGCTGATTTCGGTGAGCGGGATGCCAATGACATTGATGTCGTCGCGAAATTTTGATTTTGGCATTGGTCGCGTACTGTCGTAAAACAAATACCCGCCCGGCTCGATTTCGGCCACGTCCGCATCCCAGGTTTGCGGATTCATCGCCACCATCATGTCCACGCCACCACGTCGGCCGTGATAGCCACGCTTGCTGACGCGCGCTTCGTACCAGGTTGGCAAGCCTTGAATGTTGCTGGGGAAAATATTGCGCGGACTGACCGAAACGCCCATGCGCAAAATTGCCTTGGCGAATAATTCATTGGCAGATGCCGATCCGGAGCCGTTGACGTTGGCGAACTTGATAACGAAATCGTTAATCGCTTCGATACGTTTCATGCCGCCTCCTTTGCTCGCGCATCTTCATTGCATGCGGTGCCGGCGGGAGCAGTAATCAGCAAAAACTTTTTCATATCCCAAGCACCAGTCGGACAGCGCTCGGCGCATAAACCACAGTGCAAACAAACATCTTCATCCTTGACCATCACTCGTCCGGTTTTTAATTCGGCAGATACATAGAGGCTTTGATCGAGTCGCAGGGTAGGCGCTTTCAGGCGGGTGCGTAAATCGGCTTCCTCGCCATTGGGGGTGAAAGTGATGCTGTCGACCGGACAAATATCGACGCACGCATCGCATTCAATACAGGTATTTTTGTTAAACACTGTTTGCACATCGCAATTCAAACA
>JANYAW010000113.1 GCA_025361105.1 Rhodocyclaceae bacterium
AAGACTTAACAAGCTTTCACCAGGATAACACCCGACTTGCCGGGCATCCCCCACCACAGGGTATCGCGGACATCGCGTTTGCCACGGGCAGCCTAGGGCACGGATTATCGCTCGCCTCCGGCACTGCCCTAGGGTTTAAATTACGAGCGAGTAAGAGCCGCGTCTTTTGTCTGACATCAGACGGTGAGTGGCAGGAGGGTTCTACATGGGAAGCGCTGATTTTCGCCTGTCATCACCAATTAGACAATCTAACAGTCATGGTGGACCACAATGGCCTTCAAGGGTTTGGCTCGACGGCGGAAGTGGCGTCTATGTCACCGCTGTGGGAGAAGTTACAAGGCTTCGATGCAGACATCACAATTATTGACGGCCATGACGCGGTGGCGATTCGTAGTGCACTGAACAATCAACCAAATAGATTGCAAATCATCATTTTAAAAACCATCAAAGGTCATGGCATCAGCTTCATGGAGAACAAAATGGAGTGGCATTATTTGCCGCTGACAGAAGCGCTATTCCATGCAGCCATTGCGGAAATCGCCTCCTCATGAGAAAGCAACTCTGCGAAGCATTATTAGCCCGCGCCGCAAATCCACAAATGGTGTTTCTGACCGGCGATCTGGGCTTCATGGCACTCGAGCCGCTGAAGCGGGCGATGGGCCAGCGCTTTATCAACGCAGGGGTTGCTGAACAGAATATGGTCTCGGTCGCAGCCGGATTGGCACAGCAACAATTTGAAGTCTGGGTATATACCATTGCGCCATTTTGCTATGCAAGGGCTTTCGAACAAATTCGCAACGACGTTGCCTTTCATAATTTACCTGTGAAGCTGGTCGGCAACGGTGGTGGGTACGGTTATGGTGTGATGGGCCCGACACATCATGCGATTGAAGACTATGGCGTGCTGCTGACTCTACCGAATATGTCAGTATATATTCCGGTATTTGATGAAGATGTTGTAGATGTCGTTCGTCGCGCCGGGAGTGCGCCCGGGCCGGTCTATGTCCGCATGGGTCGCGGCGAGCCTCCTAGTGGTTACGCGGTTCCCCGGTATGCACCGTGGAGACAATTGATGAGCGGCAACGGGCCGGTTCTGATTGCGGTGGGACCTCTCGCCGGCATATATATCGAAGAACTTGCCAAGATGGACAATAAATCACGCCCAAACTTTTGGGCCGTGGCGGAGTTGCCCCTGGCGCAAAATCCGCTGCCTCCCAGTCTCCAGATGCAGATTGAAGAAACTGCTTGCTTATGTGTGGCTGAAGAGCATGTGCAGCAGGGTGGATTTGCATCGACGCTTTTGCTGCAACTTGTGGAGCAAGGCATCAGAATCCCCAAATTTCGCCACTTGTTTGCGCGTGCCCACCATTTTGATCGGTATGGATCACAGCCCTACCTCCGACGACAGTCGAGGCTGGACTGTCAAAGCCTGTTGGCCACAATTGCCAACGGTTGAGCCAATGCCACCGCACTATATGCCCAATTTACTAGATTATATTTGCGCCTTGCGTGGCCCAATATTGGTGACCGGTGCGTCCGGCTTCGTGGGCGCCAATCTCTTCAAAACAATTTCTGCAACGCGCAACGATGTTTTTGCATTGGTTCAACGGGAGAAAAATTGGCGCCTCGCCGACGTAACCAATGAACGAATTTTTGCTGCTGATCTGAATGATCCAGCGGCTGTTAAAAATCTAATCAGCAGTCTTAGTCCACAAACGATATTCGACTGTGTAGCTTACGGTGCGTATCCCTTTGAGGACAATCCAAGTCTTATCTATCAGACGAATTTTCAAGCCGTTACCAATCTGGTAGGTATGTTGGCCGAACGACCCATCGCGGCTTTTATCCACGCTGGCAGTTCCTCGGAATATGGCACCAACTGTAGCGCGCCATTAGAAAGCAGTGTTTGCACTCCAGATAGTCATTACGCAACCTCAAAACTCGCCGCCGCCAACTATCTTTCATTCATGGGCAAGCGACATCAGTTTCCGTGCGCCAACCTGCGCCTATATTCAGTTTATGGGCATTTGGAAGACACCTCCCGTTTAATGCCCAACCTTCTGCGCCAGGCACTTGCAGGCAAGTTGCCACCCTTTGTGGACGCTCGAACTTCGCGAGACTTTATTCATGTCGATGATGTCTGCGCGGCTTTTGTAATGGCGGCCGCAAGGATGCATCCGGGCCTGTACGGGGAAAATTTTAATATTGGAAGTGGCCAGAAAACCACCATTGCCGATTTGGCAACCATCACGAAAGCACTCTTCCATGTCGTTGAGGAAGCGCGCTTTAATACAATGGAAGGCCGCGCCTGGGACCTGGCCGATTGGTATTCCAACCCACAAAAAGCGGCGGACAGTTTTGGCTGGCGAAGCGCGATTGATCTGAAGGAAGGATTAGAAAAGACCGCAACCTGGATTTCACAACTAAGCGATGGTGAATTTGCATCGACAAGTAAAAAAACACCCAACGAGCGTAGACGTAGTGTTTCGGCAATCATCGCTTGCTATAGGGATGCCGAAGCGATACCGACTATGCATCGTCGTTTGACCGATATGTTTTTGAAGCTTGGCATCGATTACGAAATCATTTTCGTTAACGACTGTAGTCCTGATGATAGTGCCGAGGTCATACGTTTAATTAGCGATCTTGATCCCCGCGTTATCGGCATTTCGCACTCACGCAACTTCGGTTCGCAGATGGCTTTCCGTAGCGGCATGGAGCTCTCGACAAAGGAAGGAGTTGTATTACTGGATGGTGATCTGCAAGACCCGCCGGAATTGATTGCGTCGTTCCACGCCAAATGGCACGAGGGCTTTGATGTCGTTTATGGACATCGGGTTGATCGCGATATGCCCTGGTACTGGGGGATGATGTACAAATTGTTTTATCGGATTTTTGCGCTTTTCAGCTACATCAACATTCCGCTTAACGCAGGCGATTTTTCACTGATGGATAGGCGGGTCGTGGGGTGGTTGCTTAACTGCCCAGAGCGGGATTTATTTATGCGTGGTCTGCGTGCGTATGTTGGCTTCAAACAAGCGGGCGTTGATTATGTACGGCCAGAACGCATGTTTGGGCATTCTACGAATAGCCTGATCAAGAATATCGAGTGGGCCAAAAAGGGAATTTTTTCATTTAGCAATACGCCACTGACTATCCTTACGACGGTAGGCGTTGTGTCACTTGGACTTTCCACTTTGACAGCGATTATTGTTGCGTTATTACGTCTCTTCATGCCTGACATTGCGCCACGTGGCGTCACCACACTACTCATCACGATTCTCATGTTTGGATCGTTGAATTTATTTGCTGTCGGATTGATCGGCGAATACATCGCCAAAATTATGGCCGAGGTCAAGGGCCGCCCTCGCCTGATACGATCCGCACTTATTCGCCACGGCAAGTCAACTGAATTGCTTCCCGATGGCAATGCGCGTTAATTCCGCAGCTTGGTGTCCATACGACTTTGTGCTTCCCTAACTACTAACGGAATAGATTCACTGATGTCGGCTAACTCCCTGGGCTCAGGAGATGTTTGACAAAACTCAAGTCATCTTGATTTACGCAATGGTTGGTATCTCGATTGCGTTCTGGCCGATCCTATTGCGCTTCATTCCCGCCAGATTTCAAACGTCAAGCGGCTCTGCAAAATTCACCCGCGCCCCAGCTATTGTAGCAAATGTATTTGGCGCGATTCTGATTGCGACTCCGCTATTAATTGCATTTTCGAGTAACACGACTTTTCCTCTTCTCGCGTTAACAGGGATATGCGCGCTCATAGCGCTGGCACTTGCCTTTCATCAAGGTCAATTGAAGCCAATGACAGCGATATATATTTTCGCTGCCCTGTTGCTAACCATCACAATGCTTTGGTGGCAACGCGGGCAACTAACATGGCTTGAAGTCGTTGTATTCACTACAATTGTCGTGGGAATATTGGGGTTAACCCGAAATCCCCCTTTATCCCAAGTCGTGCCGTCGACTAAGGCCATTCAAAATTCGGCGTTCGCACTTATAACCGTCGCATTGAGCTTCACCACGACGCCGCTAAACGATCAAACCTTATTGGTCGCTTGGCATCATTGGAGCGCTTATATTGGACCGAGCGAACTGTTGTTAGCCGGTGCCCGAATTTTTGTCGATTTTCCAGCCCAATACGGCTTGGGCCCGACGCTCCTGATTGCGTCCGTTTGTCGACATACGTGCTGGGAGGGAATGTATTATTTAGTTGGCTGCACAACGACCCTGTTCGCCATACTCATCGCCTATTTGGCGCTTGATATCAGCAATAAAGTCGACAACAGGCGTAACCTGCCACGGTGGCTTGTGCTGATACTTGTTATTGTCTGTTGTTTTTTTTTGGGCAGGATATCCCGCCCAAGTTAGCCTCCCCATGTCGACCCCGTCCGCAGGGGGGCTTCGATTTGTGCCGGCACTCGCGTTAGTTGCGCTGCTGATTCGAATAGATCACCTGTTGCAAAACGTGAACCACTATGTTTACTTCGGCCATCTAGGCTGGTCGTTAGCGGCTCTTTGGTCCCCCGAGTCAGGCTTCTATGCGACTTGCGTCTGGTGGCCGTATTTCCTGCTATTGCGTACTTCAAAATCAAATAATCACCGCGATTTTCTCGTCAACTTATACAAGGCACTTGCAGCGCTGCTATTAGTGGCATTTGTCCTAGTTGCTCTCTTTGCCACGGCATTCTGGCTGGTATATCGCACGCCGCCAAGCGGCTCAGCCTTTTTTGCCTACGCGCTAAATCCACCAGGACAGTTATCAATAGACGCTAACGGAGCGATCTGGTTTTTCATTGCCTTCGTGATACTAGCGTCGCTGCACAATTGGCAGATGTTCAGGCAGGCAGGAAATACCATGCTCTTCCGTCGTGGATTAATACTCTTACTTTTTACCTACAGCACGTTTTCCTATTTCGTGGGCCGGAGCCATGACAACAATATATTGAACATTGTCCCTTTCATGCTATTAGTGCTCCTGCATATTTTTTCGACTGCCGTAGATCGCTCACTCCGGATGATCGCTGCCACGTTGTTGGCGGCTTTGCTTGGTTGGTCGAGTTCATTTGGCTGGGACGCTTGGTTTCTTCCTTCAGGCAAATTAAACGACATCGAGTTCAATTCGTCGTGGATCAGCGCGGTGATTTTTGACGCCAAAGCTCATCAATTGCGCACCGTTCATGCGCCTTTTTCGGACGATGCCGCTCGGGCACTTTCAGAAACGCAACGAGACACTCAAGAGGCCGTTACGGTTGTGAGCAGCTGGAATGGTTTGGCATCAACAAATGCTGAGGCGGTTTGGTCTGCTTTCCATGGACCTGCAAACATTGTTTTATTTCCCTCCGCGATGCGCCGCAGATTTTTGTCACACACTGCAGGCACTCTGAAACGGAGCGGTTGGCTCATCTTCCCTCAGTCAGAACTGCGCGGTGCCCTGATTGCTGATTTTGATAGCGTGTATTCAAGAAAAGAGGTGCGTGACTTTGGCACGGTTCTGGCCATTCGATATGCGCCAAAATAATAAATATCGCGCGCCTGTACATTGTTGCGCGAGTGTAGTGCTTCACTCTATTTGGCACTTATGCGACTGATCACGAATTGTGGCCCCTTCCCCCGCTGCCGGGGGAAGGGGCCAATTGGCGAACACGAATATAAGTCGCATTAAAAACGAAGCACTACACTGCTAAAGTCTCCCACTGATGCTAGATCTTGCTGCTCCTAAAATTTCATTCATGACCCCACGTCGCACTTCCAGTCTTTCCCGCAATTGCCCAATCTGCAGCGCATCGCACGCAACGGCTACGCTTTTCATGGAACGGAGTATCGATCCGAAAAAAATGTCCAACTTCAGTTTTGCTTCACGCAAAGAGCCTGAATTTATGTGCCACCAGCTACTGCGGTGCATGACTTGTGATTTAGTTTATGTCGACCAGCCGCCACCCGAAGCTGAACTTGCTAACGCATACCATGTTGCCGACTACGATAGCGAAGCAGAAGCGATAGACGCTGCCAAAGCGTATATGTGTGCAATTCAGCCGACGATCAAAACACTAAAGCAGCGCAAGGACGTGTTGGAAATCGGGGCAGGCACAGGAATCTTTCTCGACCAATTGGCAAGCAGTGGATTTGTAAATCCAATTGGCATTGAGCCCTCCGCGGCCGCGATTGCCGCCGCGCCTGAGTCCGCGCGTGCGTGGCTCCGCAAAGGCATCTTTAGAGAAGCCGATTATCTGCCCGATTCGTTTGATTTGATTTGCTGCTTTATGACGTTGGAACATGTTCCCGATCCAACAATTATTGCATCTGCTTGCAATCGTTTGCTCAGACCTGGGGGGGCGTTTGTGACGGTCACTCATGACTATAGAAGCAAGGTGAACCGTATTTTTGGACGCCGCTCACCGATTATCGATATTGAACACATGCAATTATTCTCGCAGACAAGTATCAGGCAGCTGCTTGAAAGGACGGGTTATACCGACATCAGGGTCAATCCATTTGCTAATGCCTATGCGTTACGGTACTGGCTACGCCTTCTGCCGATACCGCCTGGCGCTAAATATTTTTTTTGCTCCGCCTTGGCGAGGGTGGGGCTCGATAGAATGAAGGTATCCATAAATGTCGGCAACTTGATGGCAACAGGTATGAAACGAGAATGAAATCGCGACTTCCCAACGACCGTAATACACAAAGCCCCTCAGTCGCAAACTGACTCAACGCCGCAGAGGCCACATTGCGCAATAGTGAAACAATATTTTGACCGAAGCATTTAAGCCCATCGCTGTTAAACGCGCGAGTGACAATCCTGCGCTCT
>JANYAW010000282.1 GCA_025361105.1 Rhodocyclaceae bacterium
CGCGAGCAAAAACGGAACGTGGAATCTGGGTATCATTTCCGCATTATCACCAATCCTGTGGAATGCTCTCATGCCAAGTCTGCCCACACCCGTATGTGAATTTAGTCTGCCTGCGCCGGATTTCGATTTGCACGGTGTTGATGGCAAACGCCACACCCTGGTCAGCAGTCGCGGGCCAAACGGATTGCTGGTGATGTTCATCTGCAATCATTGTCCCTACGTCAAAGCCATCATTCACCGGCTGATTACGGATACCAAAGACTTAAAAGCATTGGGTGTCGGCAGCATCGCGATCATGAGCAACGACACCGTGGCCTACCCCGAAGATTCGTGGCAGCACATGGTTACTTGGTCGCGCGAATTAGGATTCGGTTTTCCCTATGTGCTGGATGAGACGCAGCAAATCGCCCGCGACTATGGCGCGATATGCACACCGGATTTCTTCGGCTACAACGCCAATCTGGAATTGAACTATCGTGGCCGCCTCGATGCCTCGCGGATGCAACCAGCTCCGGACGACGCGCGGCGCGATTTGTTTTTGGCCATGAAACAAATCGCACTGTACGGCGACGGCCCACAGGAGCAAATTGCCAGCGTGGGTTGCTCGATAAAATGGCGCAATGCCTAATCTATTTGCTTTCGGAGATTTACCATGACTTCCCACGTTTCCCAAACCCTCTCAATCAGCAAAATTCTCAGCGGCAATGCGCCGGCAGGTTCCACCATCACCATTCAGGGCTGGGTGCGTACGCGGCGTGATTCCAAGGCCGGCATCTCCTTCGTCAATGTCTCCGACGGTTCCTGTTTTCAGCCGCTGCAAGTGGTCGCACCGGAATCATTGGCCAACTACGCCGAGGAAGTTTTGCACCTCACTGCCGGCTGCGCGGTAGAAGCCACCGGCACCATCGTCGCCTCGCAGGCCAAGGGCCAAGCCTTCGAATTGCAAGCCACCTATATCCGCGTGCTCGGCTGGGTCGATGACCCCGATTCCTATCCGATACAGCCCAAGGCACATACGCTCGAATTCCTGCGCGAAGTCGCCCATCTGCGTGCGCGCACCAACGTCATCGCCGCCACTACGCGCGTGCGCCACACTATCGCGCAGGCGATACACCGCTTCTTCGACAGCCGCGAATTCGTCTGGGTCAATACGCCCATCATCACCACCTCGGACGCCGAAGGCGCGGGTGAAATGTTTCGCGTGTCGACACTGGACATGAACAATCTGCCGAGGGACGCCAGCGGCAAAATCGACTACGCACAGGATTTTTTCGGCCGCGAAACCTTTCTCACCGTTAGCGGCCAACTCAATGTCGAAACCTACTGCATGGCGCTCTCCAAGGTGTATACCTTTGGCCCCACTTTCCGCGCCGAGAACTCCAACACCAGCCGTCACCTCGCCGAATTCTGGATGGTCGAACCGGAAATTGCTTTCGCCAATCTGGCCGACGACGCCAGCCTCGCCGAAGCCTTGCTGAAATACATTTTCAAAGCCGTCTTAGCTGAGCGCCCCGACGACATGGCGTTTTTTGACGAACGCATAGAGAAAGGGCTGATCGCCAAACTGCAAGGCATCATCGACGCCGATTTTGTCCGTATGGATTACACAGAGGCGATCCGCATACTGGAAACGGCAGGCAAAAAATTCGATTATCCGGTCAAGTGGGGCATCGATTTGCAATCCGAACACGAGCGCTTCATCTGCGAGGAATACGCAAAAATGCCGGTCGTGCTGATGAACTACCCCAAGGAAATAAAAGCCTTCTACATGCGCATGAACGACGACGAAAAAACCGTCGCCGCGATGGATGTGCTGGCTCCCGGCATAGGCGAAATCATCGGCGGCAGCCAGCGCGAAGAACGCCTCAGTGTGCTCGACGCGCGGATGACGCAAGGCGGCTTGGACAAGGAACATTACAGCTGGTACCGCGACCTGCGCCGCTATGGCACCGTGCCCCATGCGGGCTTTGGCCTGGGCTTCGAGCGCACCGTGGCTTATGTCACCGGGCTGGGCAATGTGCGCGATGTAATTCCGTTTCCTAGGACGCCGGGGAATGCGCGGTATTAATACTGCGTTGTTCAATGTTTCCAATCGCAGTGTTTCGAGGGGATCAACATGCAATTGCCACTTCCACCAACCGACAGTCTCTACAAGTTCCTTGCTTTGGTTGGACTAGTAGTTGTTTTGACGAGTTTGATTGGGCCTGGATATATGATGTATGGGCTAGATCAAAAAATAGTTACTGCCGAGCGCGAATCGCAAACGATAGCCATTCGGACTGAAAGAGCCAACAACAAAGCGACGCAAGCGAAACGATCAGCAAGTCATATTGATTCGATATCAAAAATGATGTCTATCAGGCCAAAAACTGATTCACTACGTGAAATGGAGATTTTGTTGAAAGGGTTTGAGGAAGCCAACAATACGTTGTCTGCGCTTGACGAAGCTAATGTTGAAGTGAAGGAGCAAATGCTGCTTGCTACCAGCAAAATGCGCGAACTCGATGTGTTGTTGAAGTGGCTCAATTACGCCATAGGAGCAATGTTTTTCGGGACGATTGTCGGTGGTGTGCTGATAATTTTCGGGTTTGATCTTTGGTTCAAGCGTGTTCAGACTCCGCTGGATCAATTGGCACAAATGCAGGTTACCTTGCTGAACTCGCCGACAGATATTCGTTCAAGACTCAAACTCATTCGTCACTCGCGATCCTAACTAGTTAGAAATAATCGGTGACAGACCACGGATTCCCGTAAATCCCGCCAGTTGGTGCTGGCGACACGCCGTCAAGCGTATGAAATTCAAGTTCTGCAAATCAGGATGCCCATCAAGTTCCGCGCAATAATTGTTGGCAGACCTTGGTTTCCCCGCGAATTCAGGAATTTTTCTTACCGTGGCCCGCGAGCATGTTTCGCTAAACAATAGGTGACAGACCACGTTTTCTCCCCGCAGCTCGCCAGTTGGTGCTGTTAGCAAGCCGTCATTGATAAGAAATATTGCTGAAGCGCTATAACAGGCTTCACCTAGGCGCAGCAGTCATCGGAAAACACACTACGAAACGTGTACCAGCACCAAGCTCTGAAGTCGCTTGCAAGCTTCCGCCGAGTACACCTTTCACGATGTTGCGGCAGATCGCCAAGCCCAGACCGGAACCGCCCTGACCCAGACGGGTGGTAAAGAAGGGCTCGAAGATGCGCGCTGAGGTTTCTTCGTCCATGCCCTTGCCGTTGCCGACAGGGTCGAATTGATCATCAGCGACAACGGCACTGAGCTGACCAGCAATGCGATTCTGGCTTGGACGGCCGACGCCAAGATCGATT
>JANYAW010000166.1 GCA_025361105.1 Rhodocyclaceae bacterium
CGGCCATTTGGGACAAAGCGCGGGTTCGACCCGGCGCGAAGGTAGACCCCGTTCAGATCGGGCGGAATACTGCCTTTGAGCAAGGGCAAATCGGTGTATTCGGATTCGTCGGCAAGTGGCGCGAAAGGGCCGCTTAACATCGGCCCTTGGCCTTCGCCGAACGGCGTGAAATTTTCAATCGCGGTGGGTGCATTCATCGTCGGCTCCAAGCAAAAATCTGCGGCCTATCGCCGCAACAACATCACCGAACCTCGCTGTGCGCATTCTCGTCCATCGACTGACTTACATCGAACTGGTCCGAATCAAAGTCACATAAAAGGAAATAATTTCGCCATAGTTGGCGATGCTAATTCGCTCGTCGGTGGCATGCGGACGTTTGAGGTCTTCGGCATTGAAACGCATGGGACAAAAATGAAATGTTGCACCGCTGACGTGCGTGTAATGTTTGCTGTCCGTGCCCGCCATCACCAAGCCCGGCGTGACCAGCGCGCCGGGCTCGATGCTGTGGATTGCTTGGCTAATCAGCTTGAATCCTGGATTGTTCATATCGGCAGGCGTGGTGGCGTCGGTTGGTGGATGCGAGCCACCTTCGGTGATGCTCACATCGGGATCAGCGATAACACGCTCGACGTGCGCCTTGACCGTAGCGATGCTATCGCCGGGTGCCATGCGGAAATTGACTGTGGCGGTGGCTTCTGATGGCAATACGTTTTCCTTGATACCGCCATTGATGATGGTCGGTGCAGTGGTCGTGCGTATCATCGCGTTGGTGCTTGGTGCACCGGATAATTGTTTAATCAACAGCGGACCAAACAGCCACGTATTGGCCATCACCATGCGATTGACAAAGGGCAGGGCGGGTGCCATCCCGCGCAAGGCATCGCCACCGGGACCATTGAGCGAAGCGGGCATCTGGTTGGCTTCAAGCTGGGCAATGGCGTGGCCGAGCTTACCAACAGCCGTGTGCGGTGGCGGCATTGAGGAATGACCACCCGGCGCAACAGCCTTTAATTGCAAACTCATGAAACCTTTCTCTGATAGTCCGATTTGTGCAATCGGGCGACTCGCGCCGGGCACCACGCCATCGAGAATCGCTTGCCCTTCGTCGAGCGAAAATTGTGCGTGGACTTTGCGTGTGGTCAGCAAATTCACAATCGCATACGCCCCCAGCGCGCCGCCGATTTCTTCGTCGTGACCAAAGGCCAAAATAATCGTGCGCTTGGGTTTGTATCCTTCAGCGAGTAGGCGCTCAACACCTTCAAGTGTCGCCATTACCTGCTGCTTGTTGTCCATCGTGCCGCGGCCCCAAATGAAGCCGTCGGCGATCGCGCCAGAGAAGGGTGGATGCGTCCATTTTTGCTCGGTACCCGGTTCAATCGGCACCACGTCCTGATGCGCAGTGAGTAGAACGGGCTCAAGCGATTTGTCGCTGCCGTCCCATGTGTACAGCAAGCTCCAATCAGCCACCGTCTCGCGCTTCAGGTTTTTGTGTACCAGTGGAAAGCTTGCCTCGATCAGCTTGTGCAATTCGGGGAAGCGATTACCGCCAGGCGGATTGGCGAAGCCGTAAGAAATTGTCGGAATTTGAATTGCGGCAGAGAGTCGCTTAGCGGCGATGTCCAGATCGGCAATCGGTGGTGCTTTGATGCCCGCCTTTGCGTCATCGGCATCGGGCAGCACGGGTAATCGCCAGGTGTTGAAAAGCACGATCACCATCAACACCAATACGATACCAACAACCAACTTTGCCGCGTTCACTATCCATTGCATTTTGGTTTTCCTTAAGGGGCGTTTCGCATGCGATGTTAGTCGAAATGCGCTTCGGCAATTTTGTCAGTTGGTGCTGGCGACACGCCGTGAAAGTGACGTTGCGTCGCCACCAAGATGACGCATCTGCCGTTGTGTCAGCCCGCCAGCCATTTGTCGCATTGCACGCCGTCCGAGAAATTCGCGCAGACAATTTGGTTTGCCGCGTGCGCCGCTGGCAAGATAGTCTTCCAACAAGCGCGCCGTGACTTCTGCACGCGCTACGTTTTGCACATGGCAGAGATAATCAAAAATCGCATCGGTGAGCCGCTCGGGTGTCAGGCGACTGGTGGCTTTGGTGGCTGTCCATAACCATTGCGAAAAATTCTGGAACGCGGCGAATGCGGATAGTCCGGCGAGCAACATCGGCAACGACTTATTGAACCGTCCCGAGTTGGCGATCAATTCCCAATAGCGCGCCAGTCGCCCGAATTCTTCCATTGTCGCAGCGTCAACAAGACTGGTTTCGCGCACTGTGTATGGTGGCGCTACGTCGTAGTGCATAGCGAAGTTTTTAGTGTGGCGCGCAATGGGCGTCCCGCGCAAACGCTTCAAAATGCCCAACTGAATCTCGTGCGGCTTCAGCGCATGCAGTCGGTCAAAACCTTCGGCAAAGCTGGCTAGGGTTTCGCCGGGTAGGCCAAAAATCAAATCGGTGTGCAGGTGTGCCTGACTATGTGCGATCAGCCAGCGCAAATTGTCTTCCGTCTTGGTGTTGTCCTGACGCCGCGAAATGGTTTGCTGCACGGTTTCGTTAAAGCTCTGTATGCCGATTTCAAATTGCAAAACTCCGGCCGGGAAACGCGCAATCAATTCCTTCAGGCGATCCGGCAAATGATCGGGTATGACCTCAAAATGGATGAATAGTCCATCGCAAAGTCGCGCCAGAAAAAATTCCAGAATGCGTGCGGACGCGTCAATTTTGAGATTGAAAGTCCGGTCGACAAATTTGAAATTGCGCGCGCCGCGTTGAAACAAAGTATCGAGTTCGCCGAGGAATTCATCGAGTGGAAAAGCCCATGCCGTTTTATCCAGCGAGCTCAAACAAAACTCGCACTTGAACGGACAACCGCGCGAGGCTTCTACATAGAGCAGGCGATGTGCCAAATCGTCGCTGGTGTATTCAGCGTAGGGCAGCACAATTTCGGCAAGTGCAGGTTGTTCACCGACATGCACCTTCATCAGAGGTTGCGGGCCATGAATCAGGCTGCGGCATAGCTTGGCGAAACTCATATCGCCCCAGCCGGTGACCAGGTAATCGGCGCGCTTGAAGATTTCCTGTTCAGCGTATTCGTAACTCACTTCCGGCCCACCAAGCACGACGATAAGGGAGGGTCGTGCGAGTTTCAATCGCCGCACCACTTCAGTGGTGGCGACGACATTCCAGATGTACACACCAAAGCCGATAATCAGGATTTCGTCATCCGTCGTTGGCAACTCGCCTAGCAGTGCATCAACAATTTCTTGCGTTGACTTGGTCAGCGTAAATTCTCTTAATTCAGTTTGTGCGCGTAGATCTTCGCCACCATAACGTGCCATATTGGCCAGCAAATAGCGCAGTCCAAGGGAGGCGTGGATGTATTTGGCATTCAGCGTGGCGAGAATAATTTTTGTCATCAATTTGATTCCGACTTCCGAGAAATTGTTGTTTCATTTACGGCAGCGTAAAGATGATAAATACACATCGCCGTAATAAATAATCACTATTTCAGTAACGAACTCGAAATCTTCAATTCCTAACATCGCTGCCTGTCGTACCTATCAGCTACGACACCCCTATCGCCGCCTAGTGCATAGCGGCGCTCGACAGCCAATTTTAGGAAACAAATTATGATCGTTTCATTTCGCAGTAATCGCATGTCCACCGCAGTCGCGATGGCCTTGTTGGCATTTTCACACGCGCCGATTGTCTTTGCTCAATCCTCAAACATGTTCGCCGCACCGACGGATGCGAGCACTGGTTCGAATTCAGATGTAAATCAATCGAAAGTGGAAACGATCATCGTATCTGCACAGTCGGGGGCGTACCGCAAAGATGAAAAAAATACCGCGTCAGCGCTGGCACCAACGCAATCTAGCCTTACGGCAACACAACCACAATCGATTATCACGCGTGAATTTATCGAAGGCTCGGTCACCCCTGCCGCTGAATATAGTCGCGTAGTGAACGTTGCGCCTAGCGTTTCGGGAGACTCATCGAATGGTCCGGGATTGAGCGAAACCAAGACTACTTTGCGCGGCTTTAGCGACGACCAATACAACATCACGTTTGACGGAATTCCGTGGGGTGATACAAATAATCCAGCGCATCATTCAACTTCGTTTTTCCCTGCGTCAGTGATAGGCGCGGCAATTGTCGAACGCGGACCCGGCAATGCCAGCAATATTGGCTACGCAACTTTTGGCGGGTCAATCAACCTGTTTTCCAAGAAGTCGCTTGATGAACAAATGACCACGGTGTTTGGTTCGGTAGGGACATGGAATACCTATTTACTTGGCATTGCGCACGAAAGCGGACGCATCGCCAACTGGGGCAATGGCACTGCACAACTCGGCTATCAACATCTGGAATCTGACGGCTATTTATCGTTCAGTAGTATCAAAAGCGACAACGTCATGCTGAAGTTGCAGCGCCGCGTTGGTGATGCGTCAACACTGACATTTTTTGCCTCGGCAAACCATATTAACTACGTGCAACCAGACAATAGTAAAGGTCCAACCCTGGCGCAAGTAGCGAAATATGGCCGTAATTTTTTGCTCAATAATGATCCCACTAGCTTTAATTATTTTGGTTTCAATCACACCACCAAGGACACCGATTTTGAATACGTCCGACTCAATACGCTATGGGGTAACGATTGGGAAACCGAAGCAACGGGTTATAGCTACGCATACGACAACCAGACCATCTCGTCGACTGACCCGACTGGACTGACTTTACCGGGAACCAAAATAGGTCCGGTCGGCAACAAGGATATTCCCGGTATCGACAAGCAGAATAAGTACCGTGTGTATGGCGTTATAGTTAAAGCCAGCAAGCACTCTGATCTCGGCCTGTTGCGTGGCGGAATTTGGGCAGAAACTTCAGATACCGATCGCCATCAATACGACATCGACTTGACGCTGGGCAACATTCGCGACCCTCGTGAAACCAAGCCTACGCCGGTGACTTTTCCCAGCGTGCTATTCGATCAACAATCGAAAATCAAGAGTGTGCAACCCTTTGTCGAATTTGAATGGGAAGTAACACCGAGTACGTTGATCACGCCGGGGTTGAAGTACGTGGCGATCACGCGTTCGGTAGATGCAATTGTCAATCAAACGACACGCTTACCGCAAAACGCCTCTGCCGACTACAACACAAGCTTACCGTTCCTCACCGTCAATCATCAGTTCGGTGCGGGTCTTGCGGCCTACGCACAGTATGCGAAGGGATTTCAGATTCCAGACTTGAAATCGTTTTACATCGCCGACCCGACCAAAAATAGCAGCGAGCCGCAACTATCAACCAATTATCAAGTCGGCATCGTTGGCAAAGTCAAAGACTTCGTCTGGGATGCGGATCTGTATCAGATCGATTTCAAAAATAAGTATGTGTCCAACGGTCTTGCTGGCGCTGCCGCCGCTTTCGTGAACCTTGGCGGCGCGACCTACAAAGGTGCAGAAACTCAAGTGACCTATTTGATGGGCAGTGGCTTTGCGGTATATGCCAATGGTTCGATCAACAAGGCTACCGCAGCTGACACAGGCCAAACGATTTCCGGTGCGCCAAAAATGACTGCAACGTTGGGTCTGATGTATGCGAGCGGGCCGTGGTCGGGGTCGCTAGTTGCGAAGCGCACAGGGGCGACTTATCAACAAGACTACGACAAGACCAAGCCAGCAAATTTCGAGCTATACAAAGTCGCTGCGTATAACAATGTAGATTTGGGTGTCTCCTACACTTTCGATCAAGTCATCGCGGGGGTGAAGAAATTGAAACTACAATTCAATGTATTCAACTTGCTTAGCAAAGAGGACATCACCTCAATCAGTCCGGGAAAAGTCCTTGCCGGCGATCAATACACATTCCAAGCGCCGCGTAGTGTTCAACTTTCTGCAAAAGTCAGCTTTTAAATTAGCAATAGATTGAGTGCAATTGATGAAAAAATTCCAGCCATGCAAGGTATTGTGAAATCGACGGGAAGTCACTCAGTCTTGGTTTTGATTGCCGCGCTCATCTCGCTATCGTCCATCGCCGTGGCCGACGATGGCAAGCATGAGAAGCGGCAATCATCTGATCCAGTCGTGTTGACATTTTCATCCGTGGGGGACTCACGGCAAGATCCGGTTTGGTTCGATTCATCAATTGCTTCGCTGACCGCTCAGGACAAACTCTGGCTGCAAAACAGCAAAGCGCTATCGCGCATCATGCGAACCATAGCCGAGCAAAAATCACAAATGTTGGTCTTCAATGGCGACATGATTATGGGTTACGGCATCGCCGGACCGGTATCGAGTACTGAAGTTTCAGCAGTAGTGAATTCCGATTTGATGATTTTCTATCGGCAATATGCGTTTTGGCGTGGCATGGCAGCAACACTCATGGAGTCGGGAACTTACGTGGTTCCGGTGCCGGGTAATCACGAAGTGCAAGCCAAGAGTCTTGGCAAAAAAGCAGTAGTGGAAAATGAGAATGCGTGGCGCGCCAACATGGGCGATTTGATCTTAGATACAGAGCGCTTCAAAGCGATTGTTGGAACTGAAGCCAGCCACGTGAACACGCAAAATAATGGTGCACATGATGGCTTGAGTTCTGATCAAAGCCAGCTGTCCTATAGTTTTGATGTCGGTGAATCGCACTTCGTCATCATCAACACAGATCCGGTCGGTGGTGACAACACAGCACCGACCAAGTGGCTAGCAAACGATCTGCAAGATGCGCTTTTCCGTAAGGCAAAAAACCTGTTCGTATTCGGACATAAACCGGCCTACAGTTATTCCTTTAGCATGAACAAAAAATCTGAAACGGATGGCAGTGGCTTAAGTAAATATCCCGACAGTCGCGATGCCTTTTGGAACGTCATTGAGCAATTCGGTGCGACATATTTTTGCGGGCACGAACATGAGTTCCATGTCGAACAACCCAAGGGAAAAGCATGGCAAATCTTGGTCGGCACCGGCGGTTCGCCGTTTGGCGCGAAAGCTGGTGAACTCACACGCAATCCAGCGACCGACCGCACTTATGCGTGGGTCACCGTACAGGTTCATCGCAGTGGTCGCGCGGTGATTACTGCCTACGGATTTAGCGATACCTTTGGCTCAACTCACGTACTTAAACGCATTAAATTGGAGCGACGGTAATCGTCTCGCTCATCTATGAAAACTTAGAAAAATCAGGACGACGCTTTTCGAGGAAGGCTGAGAAGGCCTCTTTGGCTTCTGGTGAACCGAGTTGTTCGCCGAAGATTTGACTTTCGTTGGCCATGACTTTGTTCACCAATGAACGTTGGTTGCGCACCATGAGTTCTTTGGTTAAACGAATCGCCGCAGCAGGTTGCGCGGCGAGCTTTTGGCAACGCGATAAGGCGTGTTCGACAACTTGGCCATGCGGTATCACGGCATTCACCAAGCCTGCGCCGAGCAAATATTCGGCATCAAATTGTTCGCCCAACATCAGCATTTCGGCGGCGCGAACATGCCCGATGCGTTGCGCTAAAAGCAAACTTGAGCCAGCTTCCGGCGTAAGTCCAAGGTTTGTAAATGGCATACAAAAACGTGCACCGGTACCGGCATAAACCAAATCACAATGCAGGAGCATGGTCGTGCCAATACCTATCGCCACACCTTCAACCGCAGCAACAAACGGCTTTTTCAGATTGGCGAATCCATTGATGAAACGAAACACCGGAGAGTTTTCGCCTGCGGGTGGATTGCGCAAGAAGTCGTTTAAATCGTTGCCGGCGGTAAAGTTTCCTTCGCTACCATGGATCAATATCACTCGCACGCTGGCATCTGTTTCTGCAGCGTCAAGTGCATCGGCCATTGCAGCGTACATCTCGGCAGTCAGCGCGTTTTTCTTTTCCGGGCGATGGATTTCGATTTCAAAAACGCCCTCAGCAACGGTGGTATGAATTAGGTCGGTCATGGGTTTTTTCCTCTATTCAATTCGCCAGTTGGAATGGTGTGGAGTGTCGGCTTTGCATAGCCGACCCGCTTCGCAGGCACAAAGCAGTGCTTTGCGAATTCCCTGCTCCGCCGCCGTTGGCTAATCAGAAAACACCGGCATACGCTTTTCCGTCGTCGCGCGCATGGCCTCGGTGATGTCATTTGATTGCAGCATCGCCGCATTCCATGTCGCGATGTAATTCAATCCATCGGCGACGCTGTGATCGCGTGCATAAGTAATCATTTCTTTGCAGCCGCGTATCGACAGCGGTGATTTGGCGGCGATGGTTTGCGCGATTTCATTCACGCCGAGTCGCAACGCGTCGTTGCTTTCAAAGCAGCGATTGACTAGGCGAATTGCCTGCGCTTCTGCACCATCTACACGTCGGCCGGTGTAGGCCAATTCACGCGCCATGCCATCACCCACCACATGCGGCAAGCGCTGCAAGGTTCCCACATCAGCAGTCATGCCGACATCAATTTCCTTGACTGAAAAATACGCGTCGACCGAGCAATAACGCATGTCGCAAGCGGTAATCAAATCAATCCCGCCACCGATGCAAGCACCGTGAATTTCGGCAATCACCGGCTTGCGACAACGCTCAATCGAAGTCAATGTGTCTTGCAAATCGAGAATGAAGCGACGCAGTTTTTCACGTGCGCGACCGACGCAATCATCTTGCAATTTGGCGTTCAAATTCATCAGCATTGAGAGGTCAATTCCGGCGGTGAAATGTTTGCCGTTGCCGCCAATAATGACCACGCGAACTTCCGCCGTTTCGTCTGCCCAATGCATGGCTTCGCGCAATTCGTGCCACATCGTTTCTATCATCGCGTTGGCTTTGTCGGGGCGATTGAGCAAAACGCGAGCGATGCCGTTTTCATTTTCAATTTGCAGCGTGGTGAAATTCATCAGCATTCCTTCGTAAAAAAATTAAGCAAGCCGGCGGCGAAACATGCCTTTGCCTTCCATCGTCAGCACGTTGTCGCCGTGTTGGTTAATGACTTCCCAGCGCGACTTCACGAGTCCGACGGTGGGCCGACTTTCCATCGGCCGCGCCTCAAGCACGGTCAATCGCATCCGCAAAATGTCGCCGGGACGCACAGGTTTTAGCCAACGCAGATTGTCGATACCGGGTGAGCCGAGGCTGGCCGATTTGAGCAAATTGTCGTCACACATCATCCGCATTGCCATCGCGCAAGTATGCCAGCCGCTGGCACACAAACCCTTGAACAAGCTACTCTTAGCCGCCTCATCATCGAGATGAAACGGCTGCGGATCGAACTCAGTAGCAAAGCGCACGATGTCCTCGGCGCTGACCAATTGATGGCCAAATTCGCGTACGTTGCCGACCGGAAAATCTTCCCAATAAAGCAGTGAATCAGTTTGCATTGTCGTGTTTGTCATCGTGATTTCAAGCTTTTTGCGACGACGGTCGCGCCACGGCATCGATACCAAGCACACTGACATCCTCAGCGCCGCGCCCTGCGGCAATCAGTTGATCCATTCTCGCTGCCACAGCGGGCAGCGCCGCCAGCGGTCGATTACCTGCTGTCTCCAACATCAGTCGCACGTCTTTTCGTGCCATCGCCAATTCAAAACTTACCTTAAAACTGCCCTTCGCCATATTCGCGCCGCGCATGGCAATCATCGCGTTCATGTCAAATACGCTGAGCAATTTGATGGCATCTTCGGCATCTACATTGCTCGCTTGCGCCAAAGTCAGCACATCGGCCAAAGTGCCATACACACCTAGCAACATTGCGTTGCCAAGCAGTTTGTTGGCCGCCGCAAAATCCGCGCGCTCGCCCAAATAGTTGAGGCTACCCGTCGTCTTGGCGAGTTCCTCCTTGACTGATTCAAACAACGCAGCAGGCCCGGCGACCATCATCGACCCTTGCGCATTTCGCGCATGCAGCGGTGCCATGAAAACAGGGCAGTGCAGGTACTTGATGCCTTCCGCCTGCAAGCGTGCCGCCCGTTCGGCGGTCAGCGCCGGCAAAGTGGTGGTGTGATCAATCAGAACCGCATCGGCCGACAATCCGGCGCGCGCCGCAGCGATGACTTCATTGACCACGGCATCATCTTTCAATATCAGATGCACCCGTGATGCCTCACGAACAGCCTCCGCCGGTGTTGCCGCAGACTTCACGCCGAACTGCGCAAGTGCAGCCACTTTGTCCATCGTCCGGTTCCATGCGGTGACAGAATCACCACGCTTTGCGGCAGCTTCGGCAAACGCGCCGCCGAGCAAACCGGTTCCGAGAAAAGCGATAGTTGCCATGATTTTTCCTTTTTAATTAGCCTACTCGTCATTCCGGGAAGCACCGTAATGACGTGGGGATAGTGCGAATGCGCTGCGCCATCTTGAAGCGACATAGCCAAGACTGCTATAATTTTGCCGTCGACTTGGCGTTTTTCCTAGAAAAGCTTTTTGTCGGCGAGTCTGCAAAAAATGTTGTACCAACGGCGGTGGCCGTAGCTCAGTTGGTAGAGTCCGGGATTGTGATTCCCGTTGTCGTGGGTTCGAGCCCCATCGGTCACCCCAAGAATTCAAAACACCTGAGAGCCTCCTCAGGTGTTTTTTTTCGTTCACGACGCTACGCCGTTTCGAGGAACTTATCGAATAAGCTGTGGGCTTGGCCAAGAGCTTGGAGAAACGTCGCGTGAGGGCTGTGCAAATCCGCCAGAACATCAGCTTGGTGATAGGCATCAGCGCCGCGTTGATGCTTTCTTTTTTGAGCCTGACCTCCTGGCTACGTCGCCTGCCGACGCTGACCGTGTTGTTGCGCCGCCGATTGCGCCGGGCTGTCACACCGTCAAACGGTTCGGTCCATGCCCGCGTCGAACCAGCGCAACTCTGGGCGCAGAACAACACTTTGCCGGGTAACCGGAAAGACGGATTTCGTTTTGACTATCTGCTCTTTCTGATGATAGTCACGCCCATCTATCTGTGGTTTGAGCTCTCCTTCGGCGTCAATCTGCTCGACAAAATGGGCGGCGACGTACCGACTGAAGCGACCGACGCAATAGAACATTGGGGCCGAATTATTTCCGGGATTGCGGTGGCGCTGGTATTTCTTAAAGGCTGGTTTCAGCAGTGCGAGAAATGGAACCGGCCTTGGAAGTTGCGCATCGTTGTCAGTGTTGCGATTTGCATTTTGAGCATCGCGATGACTTGGCAAATTCAAAATACAGTGATTGATTTTTACGTCAAACGCGCCAACACCGAAGTCACCATCGCGCTGGTCGCGCTGTCTGCATTGATCGTTTTTGGTGTCTTGGCCTTTCGTCTTTGGCTGCGCGTTTCTGTGGTGCAACGACGACGCGGCATTGTGCCAACACTAATCGGATTGATGCTCATCGTCGTCGTCGGATTGGCAGCGGTATCAAATTTGGATAAGATGCTCGGCCTCTTTACGCAACGTCTCGGCGTGGCGGATAGACTGGTTCAAGACCTTGGACGAGAGCGCCAACAAGCGGCAAATTTGACGCTAGTCCGCCGTGGCCTACAACAAGGCTTCTATGCCTTCGATGGTAATCCCATCATCCCGGATACTGTCGGTAGCGCCGAAGGCAAAGCCGCTTTGGCACTGTTCCCGATCATCGCGGCGACGATGGATCAGACGCGTTTCACCACCGACCGCGAAAAGATTCTGTATCAATTGATGTATCGCGATTGGGACGAACAATCCGGCGCAAATTCCTATGCGGCTTTTTTGGAAAGTGTCCAGAGCCTGGAAAAAATCTACACGGAATCGTACAAGGATTTGTCGGTGCAATATGTTGCCGATTTCAAGGCCCATGGCCGCAGCGCAGCCGATGCGGTTTGGAATGAAAAGATTCGCGAATTGCTCAATGGCGAATTTGTGCCGCCCGGTTTGACGCTGAGCCAATATATGCAAGCGCCTGCGTTGCCGAAAATCATCCGCAAAAATCTGGCCTGCTTCGATTGCGAATTCCGTGTCGGTATGCCGCGTGAAGAAGTGACGCGCGAATTGTTCAAATGGACGCAGGCACACAAGGTAAAAAACATGCTCGACATACTCGCGTCGCCTGAGCATTTTGAAACCGGTCATGACGGCGAGGTCGCGGCAAGAACTTATTGGGTACCGATTTGGGCACTGTTGTTTTCCATGGTCGGCGCTTTCACGCATATCTTCAAGATGGTGTTCACCGTCACCGAATACATACAGCGCAAGGCCTTCCAGCGTGCTAACGCAGCCGATTCGGCGCTGGCCAATACGGTGGTCTGGAACAGCAAAATCCTGATTGCGGTGGCGCTCGGTTTTCTGGCGCTGTTCATCTATTTTTCAGACAACCGCGTCACTGGCAACGAGCACTATGCCCCACTACATCAAGGCATGTGGCGTAGCGAACCAGTTGTCGGCGCGCTGGCCGCGCACTGGACCATCAATGCGCAAGGTTTGGTTTATCCCTTCACAAAAAAAATACGCCCGGCCTGGCTGACCTTTGCCGACGACCCGCTGGACTGGCTTCCGTTTTTGCACAAGTCGGAAACCGATGAGTAAGGCGGTGACGCTAGCGACGTGGTTGGAGAGGCTGGCGCTTAGTCAATACCAGCCACTATTCGAGCAAAACGGAATAGACCTGCAGTCCTTGCCTATGCTTGCGGAAAGTGACCTGACGGCGCTGGGTGTCTTGCTCGGCCATCGCAAGCGCTTGATGAAGGCGATCGGCGAACTCGACGCGCCGACAGCACAAAACGCGCCGCTTGTTGTGGCCACTAACCGCAGCGCCGAGCGCCGCCAGCTCACTGTTATGTTCTGCGACCTGATCGGTTCTACTGCGATGTCACAGAGCCTTGACCCGGAAGCCCTGCGTGATTTGATGCAGAACTATCAGCAGACCTGCTCGTCCGTGGTTGAGAAGTACGACGGTCATGTCGCTCAATATCTCGGTGACGGACTGATGATTTATTTCGGTTGGCCCGAGGCGCATGAAGATGATGCCGAGCGCGCGGTGAGGGCAGGGCTGGAGATCGTCGTTGCGGTCAAGCGCATATCGGTGCCCAACGGCGTGTTATCAGCACCAACTGGCGAGTTGGCATCGACAGCTTTAAGTGTGCGCATCGGCATCGCCACCGGTCCGGTGGTGGTCGGTGAGACCGGCAATGGCGATGCCGCAATTCCCAAGACGGCGATTGGCGAAACACCCAATCTTGCGGCACGCATGCAGGCGCTGGCGCAGGCCGATCAAATTGTGCTGGCCTCAAGTACGCAACACTTGCTGGGTTCAGTCTTCGATCTCGTCGACCTGGGTGAACACGCGCTCAAAGGCATCGCTGAACCGCAGCGTGTCTGGCAGGTTGCGGGAATTCGTGAGAGCGTAGGACGCTTTGTTGTCGAGCGCTCCGGTAGCCACGATGATCGTTTGACACCTTATGTTGGCCGCGAAGAAGAAATCAGTCTGCTGCTTGCCCGTTGGCGTCAGGCGGTAGATGGTGAAGGTCAGCTGGTCCTGCTCAGTGGCGAGCCCGGCATCGGCAAG